>DATFTS010000534.1:0-2640 GCA_035261645.1 Jatrophihabitans sp.
CGACTGGCTGACGAATAGGCAGTCGGTGAGTTTCGCGCCGCGCACGTCCGCGTCGCGCAGATCGGCGCCGAGCAAGTCTGCCCCGCGCAGGTCGGCTCCCCGTAGATCGGCACCGATCAGCCGGGCGTTGCGCAGGTCGGCTCGGCGCAGATCTGCCCCGCGCAGCCGCGCGCCGATCAGGTCCGCATCGCGCCGCGCCGCACCGAGCGGCTGCCGAAGCCGCTCGCTCACCGCGGTCAACAGGCGTGAGACCCTGCTTCGGCAGGCCGGCACATCGACACGCAGCAACTCCTCCGGAACCTGGTAGGTCAGCTGGTCGATCTCCTGGAAGGCTTGCTGCAACTCCTCTAGCAGCGCGCCGCGCGTCAGGGCCATCGCCTCGTCGAGGAAGGCGAGCATTTCGTGCAGCTGTCGCACGACCGGGTACACGACCACCATCCAGCGGGCGGTGTGCGCGTCGTCGCGCCAGTGCCGCCCACCGAAGCTCACCTGCGACACCTTCTGCCCGGCGCCCTGGCAGTCGTAGGCGACGCAGCCGGGGAATCCACGCTCCCGCAGCTGCGAGTGGATGGTGCAGCTCATGTCCGTGGCGAGGTTGGCGCACGGCGTTCCGGCGGGCTTGGACATCGCGAAATCGGCGGATTCGTCGAAGCGCAGCATCACGCAACAGAGCGCGAAGCAGTTGGCACAGTCGGCGTGCAGTTGCGTCCCGGCGTGCGGCCGCCCGGTGTCCACAGGCGACTGCCCGGCGCCGACAGGCGGCTGTCCGGTGCCCACAGGCGGCTGCTCGGTCACGGCAGCGACGGTAGCGCGCCCGGCGCCGCGGCTACGATGGACGGTCGAACACCGAATCGTTGTGAGAGCAAGGGATGAACTGACGTGAGCGGCCACTCCAAGTGGGCGACGACAAAGCACAAGAAGGCCGTCATCGACGCCCGGCGTGGCAAGCTCTTCGCCAAGCTGATCAAGAACATCGAGGTCGCGGCGCGCACCGGCGGTGGCGACCCGGACGGCAACCCCACGCTGTACGACGCCATCCAGAAGGCGCGGAAGAACTCGGTTCCGACCGACAACATCGACCGGGCCGTGAAGCGCGGCTCCGGAGCGGAGGCCGGCGGCGCCGACTGGCAGACGATCATGTACGAGGGGTACGCGCCCAACGGCGTGGCGGTTCTCGTCGAGTGTCTGACCGACAACCGCAACCGCGCCGCCAGCGAAGTGCGCACGGCGATGACGCGCAACGGCGGTTCGATGGCCGACCCCGGCTCTGTTGCGTACCTGTTCAACCGCAAGGGCGTGGTCATCGTCCCCAAGGACGGCCAGAACGAGGACGACGTCCTGCTCGCCGTGCTCGACGCCGGCGCCGAGGAGGTCAACGACCTCGGCGAGGCCTTCGAGGTGGTCAGCGAGGCCGGTGACCTGGTGCCGGTACGCAGCGCGTTGCAGAACGCGAGCATCGACTACGACTCGGCCGAGTCGTCGTTCATCCCGAGCGTCCAAGTGCCTCTCGACGAGGACGGCGCGCGCAAGGTGCTGCGGCTCATCGACGCGCTCGAGGACTGCGATGACGTGCAGAACGTCTACGCGAACTTCGACGTCAGCGACGAGATCCTCGAGGCAGTAGGCGCCGAGTAGCCGCCGCAGCAGCGCTCACAGCGGCGGTTTCGCCCACCAGCGGAACGACTGGTAGCCGAACGCGTGCATCAGGTCGGTGCCGCCGATGCCCCGGTAGATCGCGTCGACGACGTCGAAGAAGGCGTTCTTGACCGGCGTCGCGTAGAAGAGCAACAGGATGACGATGAACAACCCCCAGGGCTTCACCTTCTCGCCCACCCGGACGGTCTCCGGATCGAGGTAGGGCTCGATGATCCCGTAGCCGTCGAGCCCCGGAATGGGCAGCAGGTTGAGCACCGCGGCCGTCACTTGCAGCAGCCCCAGGAACCCGATGGCTCCCCAGAACCGGGTCTGCTGGCTCTGGTGGTTGAAGAACGCGTTGACGTCGGTGACGGACACGTGATTCCTGGCCACCAGGATCAGCACGACCGCGAACACCACGTTCGTCAACGGTCCCGCTGCGGCGGCAAGACTTCGCTGGGCCCTGCTCCGGAAGGAGTGCGGGTTCAGATACACGGCGCCGCCGGGCAGTGCGAACCCGCCGCCAACGATCGCAACCAGCGGCAGCAGGATCGACAGCACCGGGTGCGTGTACTTGAACGGGTTGAGGGTGAGGTAGCCCCGCGCCTCCACGCTGCGATCGCCGGCCCGGTAGGCGGCATACGCGTGGGCGAACTCGTGCACGCACACCGAGGCGACCCAGCCGCCGAGCACGAAGAGGAAGACGCCGAAGTCGCCGAGCCGCGATCCAGGCGTGTCGACGACCCAGGAGATGACGGCGCCCACGGCCGTCACCGCCAGCACCGTCAGGAACAGCGGGCTGGGCTTGACCGCGCCGCGTCGTCGTCTTCCGAGGTCGTAACTCACGCGCCGACGGTACGGCAGCGCGCTCGCGTGTCGCGGTCGGGACGCGCGGTCGGCTGCCCGTAGGCTTCGAACGACCGTTCGGAGCGAGAGGCGAGACGTCGTGCGCGTGCTGGGTGTCGATCCGGGCGTGACGCGCTGCGGCATCGGTGTGGTCGAAGG
>DATFTS010000535.1:0-8815 GCA_035261645.1 Jatrophihabitans sp.
TCGAATCTGTCATTCCTTGCCGGGAGGCGATGAACGCCCGAGTGAACGAAGATCGACGGCACGGTGAACTCCCGCGCCGCCGATCCGGGCGCCGGCACCGCGGGTTGCGAGTTAGAGTCCTATCGTGACCGGGGGAGCAGCGATCGTCTGCACAACCTGTGGGACCGGGTTGCCGAACGGTGCACGATTCTGTGCCGAGTGCGGCACTCCGGTGACTGTCGCGTGCCACGTATGCGGCAGCGAACTGACCAGCACGCAGAAGTTCTGCCCGCAGTGCGGCACCCCGGCGGCGCCGCCGTCCGGCCAAGCCGGTCGGCCACCCGCTGGGCCGGTGGCCGAACGCCGCGTGACATCCGTCCTGTTCGGCGATCTCGTCGGATTCACGACGCTGTCCGAATCGCGTGACCCGGAGGAGGTCCGCGAGCTGCTCGGCCGCTACTTCGACACCGCCCGCGAAATCGTCGCGCGGTACGGCGGCACGATCGAGAAGTTCATCGGCGACGCCGTCATGGCGGTCTGGGGCGTCCCGAGCGCCCATGAGGACGATGCCGAGCGGGCGGTGCGCGCCGGTATCGACCTCGCCGAGGCGGTGGCCGCCTTCGGCGAGTCGGTGCGTGCACCCGGGCTGGCGATGCGCGTAGGCGTGGTGACCGGCGAGGTCGCCGTGACCCTCGGTGCCAGCGGGCAAGGGATGGTCGCCGGCGATGCGGTGAACACCGCGGCTCGGTTGCAGGCCAGGGCGGACCCGGGCGCCGTCTGGGTCGACGCGCAGACGCGCTCGCTTGCCGCCGGATCCATCGACTTCTCCCAAGTGGGCTGGCACGAGCTGAAGGGCAAGGCCGAGCCGGTCGAGCTGTTCGCCGCAACGGCAGTGATGGGCGGGATCGGTGGCGACCGCAGCACCGACCGCGTGCAGGCACCACTGGTGGGGCGCCGCCGCGAGCTCTCCGTCCTCAAGGAGATGTTCCACGTCGCCGCCGAGGAGGCCCGGCCGCGCCTGGTGATCCTGTCCGGCGACGCCGGCGTCGGGAAGACTCGGCTCAGTTGGGAACTCGAGAACTACCTCGACGGCCTGTCGGCCAAGGTCCTGTGGCACCGCGGACGCTGCCTCGCCTACGGCGAAGGCGTCGGCTTCTCCGCGCTGACCAGTGCAGTGCGCGGCCGCATCGGCGCCACCGACGACGACACCGAGGCGGCGACCCGCGGCAAGCTGACCCGGTCCCTGGAGACGTACGTCGAGGACCCCGGCGTCCGGAACTGGCTGTTGCCCGCGCTGGCCAACCTGCTCGGGCTCGCCGGCGCGAGTGGGACGTCGCGCGAGGATCTGTTCAGTGCCTGGCTGACCTGGTTCGAGCAGCTGCCGCAAGCCGAGGGCGACTCGGTCGTCTGGGTCGTCGACGACGCGCACTACGCGGACGACGGCCTGCTCGATTTCATCGAGCACCTGTGCACCGTCGCGCAGGTGGGGCTGCTCGTCGTCCTCCTGGCTCGTCCTGAGCTGCTCACCCGTCGGCCCACACTGGCCGCACTCCGGCGAGCAAACGTGATTGGCCTCGAGACCCTCTCCCGCACCGACATTGCGGCGCTGTTCGACGGTCTCGTCGAGGGGCTGCCGCGCGACGTCCGCGATGCGCTCGTCGCCCGTGCGGAGGGCAACCCGCTGTACGCGATCGAGACGGTGCGCGCGATGCACGACCAGGCCCTCACGGTGGACGGGCCCACCCGGCGTCCGGGTGCCGTGCGGCTGGCGACCGGTGTCGACGCCACACGGCTCAACGCGCTGGCCGCGCCGGCCAGCCTGCAGGTCCTCGTCGCCAGCCGGCTTGACATGCTGCCCACCCGGGAGCGCTCGCTGCTGGCGGCCGCATCCGTTCTCGGTCAGACGTTCACCCGCAGCGGACTGCAGGCCGTCACCGACCTGCCAGAGGACGAGCTCGCCGCGGCGCTACGCGAGCTGATCGGCCGCGACCTTCTAACGACCGTCACCGACCGGCTGTCGTCCGAGGAAGGGCAATACGCGTTCGTCCAGACTGTCGTGCGCATGGTCGCGTACCAGACGCAGTCGAAGCGGGACAGGCTCCAACGCCACCTGGCGGTCGTTGAACATCTTGAGGGGTCGGCAGACAGCGACGGCGGGCTGAGCGCCGTTATCGCCCAACACCTCCGGGACGCGATGGCCGCGGCGGGACCAGACGATCCGCAGCGCGGCGAGTTGGCCGCCCGCCTCGGCGGCTGGTTGCAGCGTGCGGCCGCGCGGTCACTGACCATCGGTGCGCCCTCCGAGGCGATGCGCGCATACGCCGAAGCGCTCGCGCTCGCCGTCGAGCCCGCGGACGAGATCCGGCTGCACCTGGCAACGGCCAACGCGGCGCTCGATGCCGGCGCATTCGGCGAGTGCCTCGAGCATGCGCAACCGATCGCCGCCGGACACTTCGCCGCCGGGCCCGCCGACGTCGCCAGCGCAGTCGCGTTGACGACATCGGCGTTGCGCCTGTCGGGCCGCATCGAACAGAGCCCGAAGCTGTTCGCGCCCTACCTCGACGATGGCGCCCTCGATGCGCTGCCCGTCCTCGTGGCCGCGAAGCTGAGCAGGGAGATATCCGCGGTCTTCCTGGACTCCGGCGAGCTCGATCCGGCCATGGCCTGGACTGAGCGTGCACTGCGGTTGGCCGAGGACGCGGGCGACGCCCGGGAGATCGCGCACGGGCTCAACGGCATGGCGCTCATGTACTACCTGCGCAACCTGCCACGGGTCGGCAATGTGGTGCTCGAGCTGGCGGCCGAGTTCGCGCGCAAGAACCAGTTGCGCCGCGAGCTGGGCCGGTCGCTGGTCAACAAGGTCGCCTTCGGTCTCAACCGCGACCTGGCCGCCGCGCTCGAGGCCGGCCGCGAGGCCATGAGCGTGAACGAGCAGACCGGCAGCACGAACATGTCGTGGCACGTCGCCATCAACCAAGCGATCGGGCTGGGGCTGGCGGGCGCCTGGGACGAGGTTGGCACGCTGCGCGACCGTCCGCTGCTGCGCGAGCGGCCACCCGAGCGCGCTCAGGAGGCGATCCTGTCGTTCCAAATCGCCATCATTGCGTTTGCGCGGGATGAGCCCGTCGACTTGGCCGAGCTTGATGAGTTGGCTGCGATTGCCGAGGCGGGGCATCAGGACTCGGCGTTCACCATGTGGCACGTCGCGGACCGGGCGATGCACGCGCGTATCCGCGGCGACCGCGAGGTGCTTGTTGCGGCGTGCCGGCGGTTGGTCGACGTGGCGCTCCGGCACGTGTCACTCGACGACGACTTCCCGTACCTGTGGACCCTGGCGGTCGGCTGGATGGTCGACGCGCAGGACTACGCCGGCGCCCGCGAGCTGCTCCGGTCGGTCGCCGACGTGCCGCCCACCCGGCTGAGTCCGCTGCTGGTCGCCCAGTTGCCGCGGCTGCGCGGCACGATCGAGGCTTTCGATCCAGCCTCCACATGCGACCCGGCGGTGATCGAGCGCGACCTGCTCGAGGGGATCGCGCTGCTCGATGCGTTCGGCGCGGTGCCGGACCGGGGACGCGCCCAGGCCGCGCTCGGCATCTGGCTCGCGCAGCACGGACGTTCGGAGGCTGCCGTCGCGCATCTTGCGGCTGCGCGGGACACGTTTGCCGAGCTGCGCGCGGCCGCCTGGCTGCGCGACCTCGACGCCGCGGTCACGCTGTCCGCGGTCGGCTAGTGCTCTGAGCCGGAGTAGACGCTCCGAGTCGTCCCCAATTGCCGCGTCTGTTCTGCTACCTGCCGTACCAGCGGCGGCGAGCTATCTCCACCCCGGCGCGTGTTGCCGGCGGGGGCGGAATACACGTGCGTGTCCCGTTAGCCTGGTGAGGCAGAGCCGTGTACGTACCGAGCGACCTGACCCTGTCCGGTCAAGGCCATGAGGGGTGTGCCGCCGCCCCCCCCGACCTGGAGATCACATGAAGTCCATTGCAGAGTTCGCCATCCGCCGACGGTGGTTCATCATCGCCGGCTGGATCGTCCTGATCATCGCCGCGCAGGGCATCGCCAGCGCGATGGGTGGCGCGTCATACAAAGACACGTTCAGCCTTCCGCACACCGAGACGGCCACCGTCGCGTCGCTGCTCAAGGACGCCGGCCTCAGCAACCGGAACGGCGCCTCCGGGACGATGGTCGTCAAGAACACGAGCAACGCCGCCTTCACCGCAGCGCCGCCGCAACTGCAACCTGCCCTTGCCAAGCTGTGCACCTCGGGCGATCACGTAGCGTTGATTTCCACGCCGTGGCAGTCGATCGACTGCTCGAAGAACGGTGCGGTAACCGCCGGCAACCGTCAGCTGCTCAACGTCGCACATGGCTCGAACACGGCCTTGATCACCATCACCTGGGAGAACAACCACTACGACGCCGGGCTGTTCAAGAACGTCTACGACTCGCTGAAAACCCTGCGCAGTCCCTCGCTGCAGGTGGAGTTCACTGGGAACGCCTTCTCCGGCATCGGGCAGAGCAGCGGGTCGAGCAGTTCGGTCTTCATCGGCTTCCTGGCCGCCCTGATCATCCTGGCGCTGGTTTTCCGCACGTTTGCCGCGACCGTCCTGCCGCTGGCGAGCGCGGTCGTCGCCCTGGTCGGCGGCCTCGGCGTGATCTACATCCTCAGCCACGCCATCAACGTTTCCAACATCACTCCGTACCTGGCCGAACTGATGGTGATCGGTGTCGGCGTCGACTACGCGTTGTTCATCGTCACGAGGCATCGCCGTAACCTGCGCCGCGGCATGTCCCTGCACGAGTCCATCGTGACGGCGATCAACACCTCCGGGCGCGCCGTGCTGTTCGCCGGAACGACGGTCTGCATCGCCATCCTTGGCCTCATCGCACTCGGCGTGAGCTTCTTCAACGGTATGGCGGTAGCGACCGCCCTGGCGGTCGGTTTCACCATGGCCGCGTCGTTGACTCTGCTGCCCGCACTGCTCAGCTTGTTCGGACTGAAGGTGCTGCCGCGCAAGCAGCGGGCCGCCGTGCGTGCCGGCGACTTCATCGGCAGCCGCCCGCTGGGGTTCTGGGCCCGCTGGTCGGAGTTCGTTGCGCGCCGCCGGATCCTCGTCGCCGTCGGTTCGGGCGCGCTCATGGTGGCGCTCGCGATCCCGTTCTTCTCGCTGCAACTGGGCGCCAGTGATCAGGGTAGTGACCCGAAGACCTCCACGACGCGTAGCGGCTACGACCTGATCAGTACCGAGTTCGGCGTCGGCTACAACTCCACGCTCGAAGCGGTCGTCGACGGCCCCGGCGCGTCCAACTCGGCATTCCTGCAGCACGTGTCGCAGACGCTCGCCGCCACGCCCGGCGTTGATCCGAAGAGCCTGGGAACGGTGGGGCTCACCAACACCATCTCCTTCGTGTCGTTCAAGACGACCACTGCACCGCAGGCGGAGCAGACCTACAAGTTGGTCCGACACCTACGCTCGGATGTCCTGCCGCCGCTGTACACGGGCACGGCGAACCACATCTATACCTACGGCGACACGGCCATCAACGTGGACTTCGCCAAAGTGCTGAGCCGCAAGATGCCGCTGTTCATCGCGGTCGTGGTGGGCCTGTCCTTCCTACTGCTGCTCATCGCGTTCCGCAGCCTGCTGATCCCGCTGACAGCCGCAGTGATGAACCTTCTGGCCGCCGGAGGCTCGTTCGGCCTAGTGGTGGCGATCTTCCAGTACGGCTGGCTCTCCGACGCCATGGGCGCCGGGCCGGGCGCGCCGATCGACGCGTGGATCCCGGTGATGCTGTTCGCCATCCTCTTCGGGCTGTCGATGGACTACCAGGTGTTCCTTGTCAGTCGTATGCACGAGGAATGGGTACACACCAAGAACAACAAGCGGGCGGTCTCGGTCGGTCAGGCCGAGACTGGCGGCATCATCACCGCCGCCGCACTCATCATGATCGCGGTCTTCCTCGGCTTCCTGCTGACCCCAGGCCGACCGATCAAGATCTTCGGCACCGGCCTCGCGTCCGCAGTATTCCTAGACGCCTTCATCCTCAGAACGATGCTTGTTCCGTCGCTCATGCATATCTTCGGCAACGCGAACTGGTATTTCCCGAGATGGCTGCACCGAATCACCCCGCGCGTATCGGTGGAACCACCGGAGGAAGAGTCCGACTGGGTCGGCGAGGCGCCGGAGGCGGGATTGCCGGCTCGCTCGGGCTAGGCAAGCGGAGCTTCGCAGGTTCAGATCCTCCCCCGCTACTATGCAAGGCCGATAGAGCAAGGGCTCCGATGCCGTCGCATCGGAGCCCTTGCTCGTTACCCGGCCCTCTCGACAACCGGTACAGCCGCGCCTGATCCGGATCCGCAGGCGAAAATCCCCACATTCCTCTGGGCCACACCACGTTCACACCGCGGTCGGCTCGTGCTGGCCGGTTCAAACGTCCGCATGGGTTTCGTCAAGCGAGTTGGCCCCATTTGTCTTCACGGATTCTGGCCCCACCCCTTGCCGGTGGCGGGGTGCGACGATGAGGTTTCACCGGGTTGGGATGCGGCTGATGTGCGGCGTGTGCGTCGATGACGTGCTGGTGTCGGGTGGTCGCGTGATGAGGGTTCTCGGCCGTGATCGTGCTCGTCGAGCTTCTCAAGCTCGCGCTGATAATGACGCGCCGGTCATCCCTATCAGTTGGGCGGAGCAGCGTGACGTTCTACGGAGTCATCGCATGGGGCGATTCGCGACGGAGGCATCTGGCGACCCTGCCATCGTGACCGGTGGATCGTTGCTGGTGAATTCCCAGGTTCCGGAGCCAACGGTATAGACCGCTTCGTGACTGTCGATCCGCACGAGCTGGGAACCGGCGGGCGCGGTTCCTTCCCCGTGTCCGAACAGTGGCACATGCACGGTGGCGCTTGTGTTGACCGGAAGTGTCACATGCAGATGGAGTTTGCCGCCGATCTTTGTCCAGGATGACCTCACGCTGCCGTGGGCAGTGTCTAGCGTTGCGGCGGCGTGGCTCAACCCGCCCGGGACGTAGGGGTGAACGGTGATCTGTGCGTACCCTGGCGCGGCCGGCTTGATACCGACAAGGTCGCGATAGAACCAGTCGTCGATCGTGCCTTGGAAAGCGTGGTCGTAGGAGCGGCTGACCTTCTCCCAGCGCTCCCACAACGTGGTGGCGCCGAGGCCGATCTGGTAGCCCCAGCTGGGGTAGGTGGTCTGGGTCGCCACGGCGTAGGCGACGTCGGCGTAGCCGTGCTCGCTCAGTGCAGGCAGGAGCTCCTTGGTTCCGGCATCACCGGTGTTGAGGTGATTGCCGTGTGCCTCGACGTCCGCGGCGAGGTTCGCCGCCACCTTGCCGACAAGACCGGCCGGAACCAGTCCGAAGGTCAACGGGAGCGCGTTCGACGCCTGGCGGTACCCGACGGCCTGGTCGGTGTGGTAGATCCCGTCCGCGGTGTCGAGGAATTTGGCGTTGAAGGCAGCCTTGATCCGGTCGGCGAGCTGGCTGAAGTGGGCGGCGTCCGTCGCGCGTCCCAGCACTCGTGCAGCCTGGGCCGTGTCGTCGGCCTCTTTGTAGTAGTACGCGCTTGCGGTCAGCTGCGGTCCCTCAGGCGGAGCGAAGGCAGCGGTCTCGTGCACCGGATCGGGATTGGGCGATGCCCAGTCGCCATAGAAGCCTGGCTGAATGTAGCTCGTCGCCTGCGTCGTCAGGTAGTCGACGTACTTCGCCATGGAATCGAAGCTGGTGGACAAGATTTCCTGGTCACCGTAGTCCTGATATA
Organism: Jatrophihabitans sp.; assembly: GCA_035261645.1. GTDB lineage: Bacteria > Actinomycetota > Actinomycetes > Mycobacteriales > Jatrophihabitantaceae > Jatrophihabitans. The sequence continues at coordinate 7,751 of DATFTS010000535.1, forward strand.
TCTGCCAGGGCAGTAGGACGATAGCGCCGGCCCACTCGGGGTCGGTGTAGCCGGCCGGGAACGGGTTGGGTGAGAGTTCGACGCCAGCGCCGTTGCTGTTTTGGTTCTGCTGGATGCTGGTCAACCAGTTGCGGTAGAAGTTGAGCATCTGGAAGTTGTCGGTCGTGGTCGCGCTCAGAATGGACGCGTCGTCCAGCCAGCCCCGTTTCTCGAACTCGGGCGAGTCGGTCAGGATCGAGTGGAGATTGTTGAGGATGGTGCGCCGCGTGTTGTCATTGATCGTGTTGAGCAGCGGATTCGACGAACTAAAGGTTCCGATCGATGTGACGTCGGAGTGGACGATCTCGGCTTGGACGTCCTGGGCGTCCGGCACGCCGGGGTAGCCATCGACCTGGATGTACTGAAATCCCTTATAGCTGAAGCCGGGTTGCCAGGTCTGCACGCCGGGATCACTGGAAAGGATGTAGCGGTCTGTTTGGATTGGACCGTTCGTCAGGCCAGGGTCACCGTCGTTGTTGACGGTGCCATCGGCGCGCAGCTGTTCGCCGTAGCGCAGCGTCACCTGGGTCCCCGCCGGACCGCGCACCCGCAGCTGTGCCCACCCGGCCGTCACGACCGGGAACTTGAATACGTACACGCCTGGTTTGGGGTTGGTGATCTGGTTGGCGCGCATCGTGTCGACGACCCGGATCGGGGCCATGCGCTCCGAGCGCAGATTCGACGTCGGTGCCGGCAGTTCTGTCGCCGGTTGCCAGCCAGTGGCATGGAAGCCGGGGCGGTCCCAGCCGCCCTGCACGAGCCGCGCGTCATAGCTCTCGCCGAGGTAGATCGAATCGCTGGTGGTTGGTCCGTCATGAGCCTGCCAGCTGTTGTTGCTGACGATGGTGTCGTGCGTCCCGTCGGTGTACGTGATCTCAAGCTTGAGCAGGAAGCGCGGGCTGCCTAACCAGGGGGCGCTCCCCCAGTACTTCGTGTCAGCGGGGGAAAGCCCGTAGAAGCCGCGGCCGAGAGCCACGCCAAGCGTGTGTCCGCCTCGCGCGCGGAGCGCTGTAGTGAGGTTATAGG
>DATFTS010000536.1:0-4223 GCA_035261645.1 Jatrophihabitans sp.
CGTGGCGAGGTAGCTCTCCAGCCCGCCCGGCACGGCTCCGGTCAGCGTGCGCCGCAGGTGCAGGTCATCGGCCAGTTGCGCCGAGCGGACGGCGAGCGCGCCCATGATGAGGTCGGAATGTCCGGCGAGGTACTTCGTGACGGAATGCATCACGATGTCGGCGCCGAGATCCAGCGGACGCACGACGAGCGGCGTCGAGAAAGTCGCGTCGACGCCGACCGTAGCGCCCACTCGGTGGGCCGCGGCCGCAAGCGCCGGCACATCAGGCACGGCCATGAGCGGGTTGGTGACGGTCTCCAGCCACAGCAGGTCGGCACCGTCCAACGCGTCGACCACTGCCGGGGTGTCTGCGACGTCGACCGGACGCACTTCCAGCCGGCCGCGCTGTTGCTGCGTCGCGAACAGCGACACCGTGCCCGAGTAGGCGGCGTCCGGTACGACCGCCACCGATCCGACGGGGAAGCCTTCGAGCACGGCGGCGATCGCCGCGACGCCACTGGCGAACGCCAGTGCGGTGCCACCTTCAAGTGCGCCGAGCGCGGTCTCAAACGCGGCGACGGTGGCAGACACGTCGTGGCGCGCGTACGCGTTCGCGTCGGGTGCGTGCAGGTACGGCCCGGTAAGCACGATCGGGACGCTCAGCGGCCCGCCGGGCTCGCGCGGCCGACCGGCCGCGACGACCAATGACTCGGGGCGCAGCTTGTCTTCCTCCACCGGCGCCACGTTACCTGCGAGCCTCCGCCGATTTTGTTGCCGATCTCGCCGCGAATCTTGTTGCTTCTTGCGCATCTTGCCGCCGACCTTGTTGCGCCCTGGGCTCCGGGGCCCGTCAGGCGCAACAAGATCGGCTTTCGCGTGGCCCAAATCCGTCAGGCCGCAGGGGTGTAGTGGCTCGCGTCTCCCTCCAGCGTGTAGCTGCGCTGCCCGTCCACGCCGATGGGGACGTCTCCCACTACCGTCACTCGGTTGAGCCGGCGCGGCAGGTCGTCGTAATCGTCCGGCGCGTAGTGCTGGGTGATGCGGTTGTCCCAGATCACGACATCCCCGGGCTGCCACTGCCAGCGGATCGTGTTCTCCGGCCGCGTCACGTACGCCTGCAGCAGCCGGAGAATGTCGCGCGACTCGGTGTTCGAGAGGCCGACGATCCGCTGCGCGAAGCCGCCGATGAACAGGCCGCGCTCGCTGGTGGCCGGGTGGACGCGGACAACCGGATGCACTGTCTGGAATCTGCGCGACACGAACTGCGCCCGCCGCTGCTCGTGACCCTCCTTGTGCAGGTTCGGCGCCGCGTAGTCGTAGTCGTTGGTGTGCACTGCCAGCAGCGTCTCGGCGAAGGCGCGCAGCGGGTCGGGCAGGTCGCGGTACGCCGCGGCGGTGTTGGCGAACAGCGTGTTGCCGCCGTAGGGCGGAATCGTGATGCCGCGCAACGTCGTCGCCTTCGGCGGCGCAAGTACGAACGTGACGTCGGTGTGCCAGTTGTTTGCGCGGTTCCCGCCCTCGCTGTCAACCGGCAGGATGTTCGGCTGGCCTTCCAGGGACGGCACGGTCGGGTGAGCCGTGGTCAGCTCGCCGAAGTAGGAGGCGAATCGGAGCTGCCCGGCGTCGTCGAGGTGCTGGCCACGGAAGCCCAGGACCTTGTGCTGGTGCAGCGCCTCGCTGAGCCAGCTGACGGTCGCTGCGTCCAATGGTCCAGTGAGGTCAACGCCGACGATCTCTGCGCCGAGCCGTCCGGAGATTTTCCTGATGTCGGAGGAAACGGTGGTCATGCTGCGTACTCCTTGCTGGTGTGTCGGACGGGGCGGGCGAGGCCGTAGTGCTCGCGAAGCGTGCGGCCGGTGTAGTCGGTACGGAACAGTCCGCGCTGCTGCAGCAGCGGAACGACATGGTCGACGAACTCCTCGAGACCGCTCGGCAGTGCGGCCGGCATGACGTTGAAGCCGTCAGCAGCCCCCGAGGTGAACCACAGCTCGATGTTGTCAGCGACCTGTTCCGGCGTTCCGGCGAGCACGCGGTGTCCGCGGCCGCCGGCGAGACGCTGGATGAGCTGACGGATCGTCAGGTTCTCGCGGCGGGCCAGCTCGGTGACAAGCGTGAAGCGGCTCTTGTGGCCACTGATCGCGCCCTCACCAGGCAGCGCCGGCAGCGGCCCGTCGAGCGGGTAGCCAGACATGTCGTGCTCGAGCATGCGGGAGAGCTGGTGCACGCCGTACTCCGGGTTGATCAGCGAGTTGATCTCTGCTTCCTTGGCCTTCGCCTCAGCCTCCGTGCCGCCGATGATCGCGCAGATGCCGGGCAGGATCCTCACCTCGTCCGGACGCCGCCCGTAGCGGGCGATGCGGGTCTTGAGGTCGCTGTAGAAGGCCTGCCCGTCGGCGAGCGTCTGCTGTGCGGTGAAGACCGCCTCGGCGAAGCGCGCCGCGTATTCGCGTCCCGACTCGGACGAGCCGGCTTGGACGAGCAGCGGGTGGCCTTGCACCGGACGGGCGACGTTCAACGGGCCGCGTACCTGGAAGTGCTCACCGAGGTGCTCGACGGGTTCGATCTGCGACGTGTCGGCGTAGATACCGCTCTCCTTGTCGCGCACCAGTGCGTCGTCACCCCAGCTGTCCCAGAGCTGCTTGGCCAGCTCGACGAACTCTGTCGCGCGGGCGTAGCGGTCCTCGTGCGCAGGTCGAGCGGTGCGGTTGAAGTTGAGTGCCTCGTCCTCGCCCGCTGAGGTGACGATGTTCCAGCCGGCCCGGCCGTTGCTGATGTGGTCCAGCGACGCGAACTTGCGAGCCAGCTGGAACGGCTCGTAGTAGGTCGTCGACGCGGTTGCGATCAGGCCGATGCGTGAGGTGAGGACGGCGATCGCGGCGAGCAGCGTCAGCGGCTCGAGATTGTTCTGCGAGCCGTAGCGGATGTTCGGCCCAACCGCGAGACCGTCCGCGAAGAAGATCGAGTCGAGCTTGCCGCGTTCGGCGATCTGCGCCAGGCGGATGTAGTGCTCGGCGGTCAGCGTGTCCTCGGGACGGCTCTCCGGCAGCCGCCACGATGCTTCGTGGTGACCGGTGCCCATGAGGAAGGCGTTGAGGTGCAGGGTGCGGGACACGTTGCGTCCTTTCAGTCGACGCGCCACGTCGAGAAGCGGCGCTCGAGCCCGCGCAGCAGCGCGTTGAAGGCCACCCCGACGAGGGAAACGGTGAGGATGCCCGCGTACATCTGCGGGATCTGGAAGTTGAACTGGGAGTTGATGATCAGGTAGCCGAGTCCGGCCTTCGCGCCGACCATCTCGGTGGTGATCAGCACGAGGATGGACGCCGCGCCGCTGAGCCGGACGCCGGTGAAGATCGTCGGCGCGGACGCCGGCAGGATCACCTTCTGGAACAGCCGGACCGGACCGACGCCCAGCGACCGGGCCGACTTGATGAGCAGCGGATCCACGTTTCGGACGCCGCTGATCGTGTTGTAGAGGATCGGCCACACGCTGGCGTACACGATGATCGCGATTTTGGACGTCTCACCGATGCCGAGGATGAGGGTGAAGACCGGCAGCAGTGCCAGCGCAGCGGTGTTGAGGAAGACCGTCAGCAGCGGGTTCAGCAGTTCGGCCGCCAGCGGGTACCAGCCGATGAGCAGGCCCAGCGGGACGCCGAACAGGATGGCGATGCCGAACCCGGTCAGCGAGCGCTGCAGGCTGATGCTGGTGTCGGCCCACAGCTGACCCGAGCCGGCGAGGTTCCACCATGCGTGCAGCACCTGACTCAGCGGCGGCAGGAACGTCTTGTCGACCCAGCCCAGGGTGGGTGCGAGCTGCCAAGCTGTGAGCAGAGCTGCAATGCTCACCCAACTGGTGATCCACCGGCGGCTGGGACGGCGCCGGCCCTGGTGCGGTTCAGCTGCGGCCGCGGCCGCGATAGCGAGCGGGCGCTCGAGGGTGGTGGTCATGATCAAGCCGCCTTCGTCTCGATGCCGTTGATCTCGTCGCGCAGCAGCTGCCACACCTGGTGCCGGTGCCGTGCGAACTCGGGTGTTGAGCGGACGTCCTCGGAGTTCGGAAGATCGACGTCGATCAGCGCCTTGATGCGTCCCGGCCGGGAGGTCATCACCGCGACGCGTTCACCGAGGTACACGGCCTCCTCGATGCTGTGCGTGATGAAGACGATCGTGCTGCCGGTGCGGCGCCAGATGTCGAGGAGCTGGTCTTGTAGTGCCTCGCGCGTCTGCGCGTCGAGCGCCGCGTA
>DATFTS010000537.1:0-11886 GCA_035261645.1 Jatrophihabitans sp.
GCGCTCCTCCTGCCTGAGGCAGGGTGGGGTGATCAGTGATGACCCGCGCGACAACGCGCGCAACCGATCCCGCCCGGCCCTCAGACATTGATCCACGCGAGTTCGGCCTCGACTTTGCCTTCGACCTGGACGACCTCGCCGCACTGCTTCGCGTTGGTGTCGGCCTGCTCGAGACGCTCACCCGCATCGCCGAGTACGCCGTGCGTGCCTCGAAGCAGGTGGACGGCTCGGTAGTGCGCCTCGTCGACGACCGACTGGCAGTTGCAGCCGGTTTGCCCGCGGCGCGACTCGCCGACGACCTGCAGTATGTGCTGCACGAAGGCCCTGCTCTGGACGCGCTGGCCGCGCGTTCGGTGACGCGCGCCAGCTCACTCGGCGGTGACGTGAGGTGGCGCCGATTCGGACCCCGGGTCGGCCGGATGGGGCTGCACAGCGTGCTCGTCGTGCCCTTGGCCCTGCTGCGTGACCCGGTCGGAACGATCTCGCTCTACTCCGCTGCCAAGCACGCTTTCAGCGAACGGGACGAGCGCAGAGCGCACTGGTACGCGGCGCCGGCGGCGGCCGTGGTGCGCAATGCGGTGATCCTCGAGCAGAGCAGGCGCCAGGTCGACCAGCTCACCGAGGCGCTCCAGGTTCGCCCAGTGATCGACCAGGCCGTCGGGATCCTGATGGCCCGCACCGGTAAGTCGGCGGATGAGGCGCTGCGGGGGCTGCGCCGGACGAGCAACATTCGTCGCGTCAAACTCGCCGAGATTGCGCAGGAAATTGTCGATGAGGCGGTGCGCCGGTCATGGCGCCAGCACAATTAGTGGTGAATATAAGCGGCGTCCGATTGGCGACGGATAAATCCATCGTCGACTGGATACGACGAAACAGAAAAGAGGTATTGCTATAAAACGCAGGTAAAGCTAGTGCGGGCCGAGAACGTGCCCGAAACGGAGTGGTCAGCCCGGCGGTAGCCCGGCGCCATTCCACTTCTGAGCAGGATCCGCAGCGCTGCTGCGGGGCGGCCGCGGAACACGCGGCGGCGGCGATTGGGTGAAGACCAATGGGGGAATCGCTGCGGCTGGTCCTTGCTGACCGGCATGCATTGTTCGTGGATGCGCTGGCCGAGGCCATGCGCGCGCACCACCACCAGGTACTGGGAACGACCACGACGTGGAACGGGCTCATCAAGCAGGTGAGCGAGCATCAGCCGGACGTCTGCGTGATCGACACGAGCTTCGACGACGGCGGAGGTGTCGCCGCGATCCGGGAGATCTCCGAGCGCGCGCCGGCGACCAAGGTCGTGGTGCTGACGGCAGACGTCCGGGAGACGACGATGCGCTCGGCGCTGGATGCCGGCGCCCGTGGGTACGTGCACAAGAGCCGCGGGATCGAATCGGTCGTTAGGTTGCTGCGCCGCATCTCGAGGGGTGAGGTGGTGGTGGCGGTGGCGTCACCGCACCCGCCGGCTACGACCATTCGCTCAGCACACCAGCTGCGCCAACTGGCCGCGTTCCTGACGCCGCGAGAGCGGGAGTGCCTCGCGATGCTGGCGCACGGAATGGACACCGTCGAGATCGCGAAGCGGTTGGGCGTATCGGCCGCGACCGTGCGCAGCCACGTGCAAGCGGTGTTGACGAAGCTGGGCGTCCGCAACCGGCTGGAGGCGGCCTCGCTGGCGATCAGGCACGGCCTGATCACCATCGAGACGGCGGAGCGGATCTCTCGCCACGCATGAGCCGGCCAGTCCGTGCCAGGGGTCGGAGCTGGCTGGCGCGTGGCGGATTGACACTCCGCCAGATGCCGTGCTTTCGTGCACCGGTGCTGCGCAGAGCACGGGCCGAAGCCGTTCGACCCAAAGGCTCGTGGCGGTCGGGGGCAGTGGCGACCGCCGTGCTCGTGCTGTTCGGTACAACGATCACGGTGCCGGTGACGCCTGCCGATGCTGCCACCACGACGCGAGCGACGACACTCGCCCGTGGGGTTACGTACTGGCGGCAGACGTTCCGGCCCGCCGGCGGCGGATCATCGCGCGCCGTGTTGCTGCACATCGACCTGCGCGTCGCCCGGCTGAGCATCGCGCCGGCCTCGGACGGCGAGACCGTCGGCGGGCCACTGCGCAGGCTCAGCTATCTCGCGAACACCACGCACGCCATCGCCGGGATCAACGGTGACTTCTTCCACGAGAGCGGCGCGCCGTATGGCGGGCTGATGCGCGGCGGGCGGCTGCTGGAGTCACCCCGCCCCTTCCGCATCGCGAACTTCTTCATCCGCGGCAACGGGACGGCCGGCATCGGTGCGGTGCCCTTCACCGCGCAGGTCACGAGGCCTGCGGTGCGTGGCCGAACTTCGACCTCGCACCGGATCATGTCGGTCAACAGCATCGCCGACGCGACGGACAACGGTTGGTTGACGTATGTGACGCACGACCTCGTCAGCATCTCGCTCGGTTCCCGGTGCACAGCGGCGCTCGGCAGCACGACCAAGGGCGTGAGCCGGGTGAGCGGTGTGGAGACGGGCGCACGGCATCTCGCGCGCCGGCCGGCCGGCAGTTGGGCGCTGATCGCGTGTGACAGCCCGGCCGCGGACTGGATGAAATCGAAGCTGCGCGCGAACGACCGGGTGGTGATCTCGACTTCGTTCCCGAACGGACGACCGCGCGCCTTGCTGGGTGGCGGCGCGATCCTGGTGCGGCACGGCGCTGCCTACAACGACAAGACGAGGCTGCGCGTCACCGGCCGCAACCCGGAGACCTTTGCGTGTGTCAGCCGCGACGGCCGGTCGGTGCTGCTCGGTGTCGTCGACGGCCGCTCGAACGTGTCGTCCGGCGTCACGTTCCACGAGCTGACGGTGTACCTGCTGGCGCGGCACTGCTACGACGGGATGGTCTTCGACGGCGGCGGCTCCACCGAACTGGTCGCCAGGCTGCCGCGGCACACCACCGTCAGCGTCTTGAATGTGCCGTCCGACGGGGAGCAGCGGCCGATTCCGGACGGCCTGTTCGTGTATTGACGCCGCGATCCTCGCGGGCCGGTCTCCGAACCGCCGGCAACCGCGCCTGCGTGGGCGGGCTGGTGCGGCTTTTCCTGCTGGCGGGACGTTGCGCGCGCCGCGCCAGCGTACGTTCCGGAGGAAAGGCTGCTCGGGTGGTGCAGCTTTTCCTGCTGGCGGGACGTTGGGGATGCCCCGGCAGCGTAGGTACCGGAGGAAAGGCCGCTCGCCTCAATGAGTCGGGGTGGCGGGATTCGAACCCACGGCCTCTTCGTCCCGAACGAAGCGCGCTACCAAGCTGCGCCACACCCCGTGGCAACCGGCCCAGCATACCTGCGGGAGGAAATGATCAGGACCGGGGGACGAGCGTGAGCAGCGTCGCCTCGGGGCGGCAGCAGAACCGGACCGGCGTGTACGGGTTGGTGCCGAGGCCCGCGCTGACGTGGAAGTACATCCGGTCGTTCCAGCAGTGCAGCCAGCGCGCGCGCCGGCCGTCGATGCCGCAGTTCGTGATGATCGCCGGGCCGAACGGCAGCCGGATCTGGCCCCCGTGGGTGTGACCTGCCAGCACCAGGTCGTAGCCGTCCGCGGCGAACCGAGTGAGCAGAAAGGGCTCGGGCGAGTGCGTCACCCCGATGCGGACGACTGCATTCTGTTGCGCCGGGCCGGCGATGAGGTCGTACCGCGCCCGCCGTAGGTGTGGGTCGTCGGTGCCCGCCAGCGCGATCCGCTGCCCGCAGATGGTCATCCAGCCCTTTGCATGGGTCAGGTCCCGCCAACCTGAGTGCACCAGCGCGCTCGCAAGCTGCGGCCACGGCAGCGGCGGGCCGTGCCTGCGGTGATCCGGATCCGGATCCGGTGCGCGGAAGTAGGACGCGGGGTTGCGCAGCTGCGGCGCGTAGTAGTCGTTGTTGCCCGGGACGAACACGGCGGGGAACTCACCCAGTGGCTCCAGCGCGGCCAGCACTGCCGGGATGGCGTCGGGAGCGGAAAGCGTGTCTCCGGTGTTGATGACGAGGTCCGGACGCAGCCGAGCAAGGCCACGGATCCACGCGTGTTTGCGATGCTGTCGCTTGGTGATGTGCAGGTCAGACACGTGCAGCAACCGGACGGGCTTGGCGCCGCGATCCAGCACCGGCACGTCGAATCGACGCACGGTGAATGCTTGGCGCTCGATCACCGACCCGTACACCAGTGCCCCGGCCCCGGCGGCGCCGAGGACGGTGAGGGCACGCGGCATGGCGTAAGCCTACGGACAAGGAATTCGTGCGCTCTCGGTACCGTGGGGCCGTGCCCACACAACTCAAGGCTCAGCTGCACGATGACCTCAATGCGGCGATGAAGGCGCGTGACCAGGTCACCACTGCCACATTGCGAATGGCGCTGACCGCGATCACCAACGAGGAAGTGGCCGGCAAGTCAGCTCGCGAACTGTCTGACGACGAGGTCCTCCGCGTTCTGGTGCGCGAGGCGACGAAGCGCCGCGAAGCGGCGGAGGCGTTCGCCGGCGCCGGTCGAACCGAGCTCGCCGATCGCGAACTGGCCGAGGGCGCAGTGCTCGACCGTTACTTGCCCGCCCAGCTGAGCCAGGACGAACTGGCCGAGTTGATCACCGCAGCCATCACGCAGTCTGGCGCTTCCGGCCCGCGTGACATGGGCGCTGTGATGAAGATCGTCGCGCCGCAGGTCGCCGGCCGTGCCGACGGCAAGCGGGTCAGTGACGAGGTTCGCCGCCGGCTCAGCTGAGCTCAGCCGCCGCTCGAACCGCTGGTGCTGCTGGCCGTACCGCCGCCAGGACCCGGGCTCTGGTGACCGCCGCCGCCGCCACCGCCACCACCACCGTGACCATGGCCGTGGCCGCCGCCCCCAGTAGTACCGCCGCCGCCACCTCCAGTGCCGCCGCCGGTGCCGCCACCACCGCCGCCTGTATGCCGCGGCGGCGGCGTATAGACCGGGCGCGGGATGATCACCGTCTGCGGCGTGCCACTGCTGAGGCACACCGTGATGGTCGCCCCTGGGTCGGCGCGCTGTGGCCCGTAGTAGCCGACGGTGTTCAGCGGTTGCGGACTCGAGCAGATCAGGCCATCGGCCGCCCCCAACTGCGCGAGCTTGAAGTGGTTCTCCGCGAGCGTGGCCCGCGCGTCGGCCAGTGTCATGCCGAGGACGTCGGGCACCTGCTGCGAGCCGATCTGTGCGGGATCCGGCCACGCCCAGGTGCGGTTGGCCAACGTCGGGCGCAGCGACTCGAGCCAGACCTTCGCCGCGAAGTCTCCGTACGCCGCGCCGGGTGCCTCGCCGTTAAGGCCGCGGGAGGGGATGCTGGTGTTGTCGAAGTTGATCACTGCGCTGACGGCCACAAGATCAGGCGTCAGGCCGGCGAACCACACCGACGAGTTCTGGTTCGCCTTGTTCGACTCGTTCGTGCCCGTCTTGCCGGCGACGACGCTGGAGTTGACCGAGTACCAGCTCTGGAACGGGCCGGCGGACGTGCCCGGGTAGTGGGTGTCGCCGCTGAGGATGTGCACGGCCTGCGCCGCGACCTGCGGCGCGACCACCTGCGTGGCCGGGTCGCGCTTCACCGGGATCGGGTGACCCTTGCTGTCGCTGATCGCGAGCACCGGCGCAGGAGCGTTGAACTTGCCGCCGTTCGCAACGGCGGCGTACGCGCCGGCGAGCTCGAGTGGGCTCGTGGGCACGAACCCGAGCACGAGCTGCTGCGCGCGCTGGTAGGCGACGAGGTTCTGCGCGTAGGAAAGCTTCGGGTTGTCGCTCGGGCTGTGCTGATCCATGCCGTGCATGCCGAGCGCGCTCATCATGTTCACGATCGGCTGCAGGTTGCAGTTGAGCAGCTGGTCGGCGAGCCCGACGAAGAACGTGTTGGACGACTTCGCCGTCGCCGTCGCCATCGACTCCGTCTGGTTGTAGAAGACGTTCGCGTCACCGTTGCTCGACTTGCTCGTCGTCATGCAGTTCTTCGTCTGGTAGTCGCCCGAACTGCCTGCCGTCGTGAGCTGCCACGTGCTGGGCACGCCGGTCGAGAGCGCGACGAGCAGCGGGAAGAGCTTGTACGTCGAGGCGCCCGGGGCCGTGTACTTCGTGAACACCGGTTGCTCCGTCTGCCCGGCACCGGTGCCGTAGGTCTTGCTCGTCGCCATCGCCAGGATGTCGCCCGTGTGCGGATCGAGTACGGGCAGCACCGCCGTCATCGGCGACTTCGCGGGCACTGACTGGTTGATGTTGCGCTGCGCGCGCTCCTGCAACTGCGGGTTCAGCGTGGTGACGATCTTCAAGCCACCGGTCTGCAGTTCGCTGGGGGCCATTCCCTGATGCGACTCGAGCCAGTTGACGACGTACTCGCAGAAGAACGCGGCGTTCGGGACGGTGCTGTTCGCGTTCGCACAACCCTGGCGCACCTGCGGCGGCGACTGCGTGGCCAGCGCAACGGGTGTCGCCTCGACCTTGTCGGCCGCGGCCTGACTGAGCTTGCCGACGCTGACCAGGTTCTGCAGCACCTCGTTGCGCCGCTCCTTGGCAGCGGCCGGGTTGAGGAACGGGTCGTAGGCCGACGGCGCACGCAACAACCCGACGAGCACGGCCGACTCGGCGAGCGTCAGCTTGGACGCGGGCTTGTTGAAGTAGGTCTCGGCCGCGGTCTGGATGCCGTACGAGTGCTCGCCGAAGAAGGCGATGTTGAGGTAGTCGTCGAGGATCTGGTCCTTCGACTTGTGCAGCGTGCCTTCGATGTAGAGGGCGCACTTGGCGTCCTCCATCTTGCGCTGCAGGTTGACTGCGACGGCGGCCTGTTGCTTGGCCGCGTCATCGCCGGCCTGGTAGTAGCGCAGTTGCTTGACGTACTGCATCGTCAGGGTCGAACCGCCCTGCGTCGAGCCGCTGCTCGTGCTGACCGCCGATCGGATCAGGCCGCGCAGGTCGACACCGTGGTGCTGGTAGAAGCGGCGGTCCTCGGTAGCGATGAGCGCGTCCTGAAGATACTTCGGCACCTCGGCCAGCGGGATCGGGACGCGATCCTGGCTGAACAGCGTGGCGATCGTGGTGCGCCCGTCGCGTGCGTACACCGTGGTCTTCTGCGGCGGCGCACTCTCCTGCAGCTTGCAGGTGGTGTCGAGGAACTTGCTGGCCGCCTTGCCGGCGACGATGCCGACTCCGCCGACGTAGGGCAGAACGAGTCCGGCCGCGAGCACGCCGGCCGCGAGGAGAACGGCGAGGAGCTTGGCAACGGTCGACCAGGCCTGGGGACGGGTGGGATCGGCTGCCACGGACATCAGAGTACGGGGGAGCGCTTCTCAGGCCGTCCTGCGGCTATGACGATCTTCAGTCTCGAGAGCCTCGCAGGCTCTTCGCGCCCGCGGTTATTGCCTCGGTGGCCACCTGCGGAGCACCCGACAGCAGATCGCCGATCGTCCGCAGGCCGTCCAGGTCGTGCACGTCGGACGGCAGTGCTGTCACGGATGCGACGGCGACGTCCGGGTGTGCCGAGCAGAACCGCTTGGTCATTCGGGCGTCGTGCTCGGCGGCGGAGGCGATCTCGGCGTGGACGAGCAGGGCGGCATGGGCGAGTGCGGATGCCGGATCGTCGCCGGTGAGCCCCTCGGCAGCCACTTCGGCGCGGGCCGCGGTCAGTGGTGCAACGCCGTCCACCGACGCCGTGCGTCGCACTCGGTTGACGACCACACCGGCCAGTGGCATGTGATCGTCGGACAAACGTTCGACGAAGTAGGACGCCTCGCGCAGCGCGTCCGGCTCGGGCGCGGCGACCACCAGGAACGCGGTACCCGGCTTCTTCAGCAGCTCGTAGGTGTGCTGTGCGCGCTCGCGGAAGCCGCCGAACATCGACTCCAGAGCACTGACGAAGCTCGAGAGATCGTTGAGCAGGTCGCCGCCGATCACCTTGGTGAACGCGCGCGCGACCATCCCGACCGACACGGTGACGACCTTCAGGTACGCCTTACCGCCGGCCTTCGCCGGTGCGGTCAGCAACCGGATCATGCGCCCGTCCAGGAAGCGGCCGAGCCGGTTGGGCGCGTCGAGGAAGTCGAGGGCCGAACGTGAAGGCGGGGTGTCGACAACAATGAGGTCCCACTCGTTCGCCGCCGCGAGCTGGCCGAGCTTCTCCATCGCCATGTACTCCTGCGTGCCGGCGAAGGAGGACGACAGCGATTGGTAGAAGGGATTGGCGAAGATCTGCTCGGCGCGTTCGGGTGAGGAGTGTTCGAGCACGACGTCGTCGAACGTCCGCTTCATGTCCAGCATCATCGCGAAGAGCTGGCCGTTCTCGACGCCCTTAACCTCCCGCGGGGTGTTGTCGAGTTCGGTCAACCCCATCGACTGAGCGAGCCGGCGCGCGGGGTCGATCGTGAGGACGACGGTGCGCCGCCCGGCCTCCGCTGCGATGAGTGCCAGCGCCGCCGCGGTCGTCGTCTTGCCGACACCGCCGCTGCCGCACGTGACCACCACGCGCGTTTCGGGATCGCGGACGATCTCCGCGGCGTCGAGCCGCGGGCGCGCGGGGCTCACGAAGCCTCCTCGGCGAGGAAGCAGGCCGCGAGGTCCATCAGCTCGCCGAGCTCGACCGGCGGGTTGAGATCGGGCAGCTCGATGCGCGGCAGGCCCAGTGTGTCGAGGCGAGCGGCGTTCTCGTCCTGTACCTGTTGTCGCTGCGCGTATGCGGCCATCTCGACGGCGAGCGCGGGTGCGTGTCCGGTGCCGACCCCCGCCTTCTCCAGTCCGGTGCTCAGCACCTCGATGTCGACCGAACCGTCCGGCCCCAACTGCCCCTTGCTGATCAGTGTCGGCCGGGCCCGGTTGACGACGAGCGCGCCGAGTTGGAAGCCGAGCTTCTTCAGCTCGCCGGCGGCGTCGATCGTCTCCTGCACCGGCATCTCCTCGAGCAACGTCACCAGATGCACTGCGGTGCGCGGCCCGTGCAGCAACTTGATGACGCCTTCGCTCTGATTGCTGATGGGGCCGAACTTGGTCAGCTTCGCCACCTCGCGGGTCGCGTCCAGAAAGCGGGCGATCCGACCCGTCGGTGGGCCGTCCAACACCACTGCGTCGTAGACGGGTGTGCCGCCGGGCTGCACCCGGACGACGGACTCCTTCACCTTGCCGGTGAGCAGAACGTCGCGCAGCCCGGGTGCCAGCGTGGTCACGAAGTCAACGGCGCCGAGTTTCTTCAGGCCCTTGCCGGCGCGCTTGAGGCCGTAGAACATCTCGAGGTACTCGAGCATGGCCTCTTCGGGGTCGATCGCCAGCCCGAACACCTGACCGCCGTTGCCGACGGTCGTGAGCCGCTGTTCCCGGTAGGGCATCGGCGGGATGTCGAACAGCTGGGCGAGCCCCTGCCGTGACTCGACCTCGATCAGCAGCACCTTGCGGCCGGTGTCGGCCAGGGCGAGAGCGAGGGCAGCGGCTGCGGTGGTCTTGCCGGTGCCGCCCTTGCCGGTGACGACGTGCAGCCGCGCCTTGGGTGCGATGCCGGTCGCGAGCGAGGCGCCTGCGGGCCTGCTCTCGGCCCGGGTGGCAGCGCGCGTGGCGACCATCCCGCCAGCGTAGGAGATACCCCTGAGGTGCCCGGCTGCGGAGTCGTCGCACGTGAGTCGTCGAGCCGATACGGTCGCTGTCGTGAGTGTCTTCGAGCGGCTGGCCGAACTTGGGATCACGCTACCTCCGGTCAGTGCGCCGCTTGCCGCGTACGTGCCCGCCCGGCGCACCGGCAGCCTGGTGTTCACCTCAGGACAGTTGCCGATAGTCGACGGCTCCCTCGTAGCGACCGGAAAGGTGGGCGACGCCATTTCCGCCGACGGCGCGGTCGGGCTCGCGCGGATCGCCGCCCTGAACGGTTTGGCCGCGGTGCACGAGTTGGTCGGTCTCGACTTCGTCACCGGTGTCGTCAAGGTGGTCGGCTACGTGGCGTCTGCTCCAGGTTTCACCGGGCAGCCGGCCGTGGTGAACGGCGCCAGCCAATTGCTCGGCGAGGTGTTCCGCGACGCAGGCGCTCACGCCCGGTCGGCCGTCGGAGTAGCGGCGCTGCCCCTTGACGCGCCGGTCGAGATCGAACTGATTGTAGAAATCGAATGAGCAGTGGAGATCCATTGAGCGAGGCACGCGCGGACGTGCCGGTCCGGGATGCCGCGACCGTCGTCCTGCTGCGCGACGGGCCCCGGGGTGTGGAGACCTGGCTGCTCACCCGGGTGCGGCAGATGGTCTTCGCAGCCGGGATGACGGTCTTTCCCGGGGGACGCGTCGACGAAGACGACGCCGAGTTGCCGTTCGTGGGCGACGTCACCGTGCTCGCGAGCCGCGCCGGATGCGACCAGACCACCGCGCGTGCGCTGGTGGGGGCTGCAGTGCGCGAAACGTTCGAGGAGACCGGCGTGCTGCTGACCGTTCCGGTGGCCGACCTCAGCGCGGCGCGGGCGGACGTCGAGCTCGGCCGGGTCTCCTTCGGCGACCTGCTGCGCGCCAACGGACTGGCGGTGGACGCAGAGGCGGTGCGGCCGTGGTCGCGGTGGGTCACGCCGGCCGGCGAAACGCGCCGATACGACACGCGGTTCTTCGTCGCCGGGCTTCCGTCGCACGCAGAAGCGCAAGACGTCACCCACGAGTCCAGCGAGGCCTCGTGGGTACCGGTGGGCGAGGCAGTGGAGCAGGCCCAGCGCGGCGAGCGGAGGATGCTTCCTCCGACGATCACGACGCTCGCCTCGTTGCTGCCGTACCGCAAGGTCACCGAGGTGCTGGCCTCTTCGGAGACCCGGCCGCTCGATCCGGTGCGTCCGAAGGTCGTGTTCGGTACTGATCGCTCGGTGTCCGTCGAGCTTCCGGACGGGACACTGCTGCCCGTACCGCCAGGTATGTTCGCGTGACGGCGACGCATCCCGCGTACGAGACGCTGCGTGAGGTGACGCAGTACGCATCTGTGCTGTTGCAGCAGAACCCCGGCCCCATGACGTTGGACGGCACCAACACCTGGCTGCTGCGGGCGCCGGGCTCGGACGACACCGTCGTGGTCGATCCGGGGCAGTCGGACGAGCACCACCTCGAGACATTGCTGGCCGCAGCGCCCAAGGTGAGCCTGGTCCTGGTGACGCACGGACACTTCGACCACAGCCAGGCGGCTGCGCAGTTGCACGAGCGCACCGCAGCGCCGGTTCGCGCGGTCGACCGGCAGTTCTGCCACGGCGCAGCGCCGTTGGCAGACGGCGAGAAGATCGACGCCGCCGGCCTGCAACTGCAGGTGCTCAGCACGCCCGGCCACACCGCGGACTCAGTGTCGTTCGTCGTCGGTGACGGCGCAGCGGTGCTCACCGGCGACACGATTCTCGGCCGCGGCACGACTGTGGTCGCGCATCCGGACGGCGTACTCGGGCCGTACCTCGAATCGCTGCGCAGGTTGCGCGACCTGGGTGAGGCGTTGGTCCTCACCGGGCACGGGCCGGAGCTGGCGTCGGCGCGCGACGTGGCCGAGATGTATCTCGCGCACCGGGACGAGCGTCTCGAGCAGGTGCGTGCCGCACTCGCGCAGCTGGGCCCCGACGCGACGGCGCGACAGATCGTCGAACTGGTCTATGCGGATGTCGACCGCTCGGTGTGGTTCGCGGCCGAGATGTCCGTGCTCGCGCAGTTGGCCTACCTGCGCGAGCAGTGATCTACCGCGCGCGCCGGGCCAGGCGCTCGCGGTCGAGGATGACGACGCTCTTGCCCTCGAGCCGCAGCCAACCGCGGGAGGCGAAGTCGGCCAGCGCCTTGTTCACTGTCTCGCGCGAGGCGCCGACCAGTTGGGCGAGCTCCTCCTGAGTCAGGTCGTGCGTGACGCGCAGCTGCCCGCCGTCGATGGAGCCGAACCGCTGCGCAAGCTGCAGCAGTTGCTTGGCCACGCGGCCAGGCACGTCG
>DATFTS010000538.1:0-3778 GCA_035261645.1 Jatrophihabitans sp.
GCGGACGTGTTCATCGGGGTGAGCGGCCCGGACGTACTCGACCCGCGGTGGATCTCGGACATGGCAGCGGATCCGGTCGTGTTCGCACTCGCCAATCCCGATCCGGAGGTCGACGTCGACGCTGCGCAGCGGCTGGCAGCCGTCGTGGCCACCGGACGCAGCGACTACCCCAACCAGATCAACAACGTGTTGGCGTTTCCCGGCGTGTTTCGCGGTCTGCTGGACGCCCGGGCGCGCGAGGTGACGACCGCGATGCTGCTCTCGGCAGCGGAAGCCCTCGCCGGCTGCGTGTCGGACGAGCAGCTGAACGCCACGTACATCGTCCCGTCGGTGTTCGACCCGGCCGTGGCGACGGCGGTTGCGGCCGCGGTGCGGGAGGCGGCTGGAACCTCGCGCTGACACCGACACGTCCTTCCGCTGAGACGGCGAAGGGACTTCGACAATGCGAACGCGTGGCTGGCTGGCAATAAGCGTCCTGGCAGTGCTGGCGGCGGTGCTGGCGCTGAGCGCCTGCACCAACGGTGGTAACCAGGCCTCGCAATCGGGGCGTGCCGAGGTCAATGCGGCGGCCGGCGGGTCGACGGCTGGCAGGTCGGGGGCTGGCAGCTCGTCGCTTGCAGGCGCGGCGGGAGGCGCCGGAAGCACCACCGGGCAGAGAGCCACGACGTTGTCACTGGACAGCGGCGCGCAGATCCGGACCGCGGAGATGACGGTGGCAGTCCAGGGTGGCGTCGGCGCACAGGCAGATCGGGCGATTCTGATCGCGCAGCAGGCAGGCGGCGAGGTGAACGCGGACGAGCGCACGAGCGGCCCGCACGCCACCGCGACGCTGCAACTCCGAGTGCCACCGGACGCACTCGAGCCAACGCTGGCCTCGCTCGCCAAGCTGGGCAGTGAGCAGAGCAGGCGACTCTCGACCACCGACGTGACCCAGCGGGTCGCGGACGTCAACTCTCGGGTTGCCAGCGCCGAGGAGGCGATCGCGGGCCTGCGCGGGTTGTACCGCCGCACGCAGAAGATCGCGGACATCATCTCCATCGAGACCGAACTGAGCAGCCGTCAGTCCGACCTCGAGTCGCTGCAGGCCCAGCAGCGGGCGCTCGACCGGCAGACGTCCATGGCGACGATCACGCTCACGCTCGTGACGGCGCGAAAGCACGCGGTCGCGCCGCCGCTCAAGCCACGCCACCACACGCGCGGCGGGTTCATCGGCGGGGTGGAGCGCGGCTGGCACGGCTTCACCGCGGCGGCCGGCTGGGTGGCCGCTGCGCTCGGGACGCTGCTGCCGTTCCTGCTCACACTGCTGGCGCTGGGCGTGGGTGCGCGGTTGCTGTGGCCGCGCCTGTCTCGGCTGTCGCGACGCCGCGCCCCCACCGCCGCCGAGTAGCCCGCCTTTCCTGCCTGCGGGACGCTGCGAGCGCCCCGCGCGCGTACGCAGCGGAGGAAAAGCCGCCGTTGCCCAGCTGCCTTTCCTGCCTGCCGGACGCTGCGAGCGCCCGCGCGCGTACGCAGCGGAGGAAAAGCTGGTGGACTTGCCGGGTGACCTCACACGCTGGCCGGCGCCGTCGTTCACCGGATGTGAGCCACCTGCCGCCGTTCGAAACGGTCGTAGCCGACCACGGCGCCGTTGTGCTGCGCGTGTGCCGGGCCGTCCTCGGTCCGGTGGACGCCGAGGACGCATGGTCCGAGACGTTCCTCGCGGCGCTGCGCGCTTTCCCGTCGCTGCGCCCCGACTCCGACGTCCGAGCCTGGCTGGTGACCATCGCGCACCGCAAGGCGATCGACGGCTACCGCGCCCGCAAGCGCGCGCCGCTGCCGGTCGAATCCTTGCCGCACGAGCCATCGGCCGTCGATGCGCACGAGCCGATCGACGACCGGTTGCTTGCCGCCGTCGACGCGCTGCCCGACAAGCAGCGCCACGTCGTCGCCTATCGATATCTGGCCGACCTCTCCTACGCCGCGATCGCTGAAATCGTCGGCGGCAGCGCCGAGGCGGCCCGCCGCAGCGCAGCGGACGGCATCGCGACGCTGCGCCGCTCATACGCCCAGAACTCGTATGCCCAGAACTCGCATGCCCAGAAGGAGTCCCGATGACCCTGCACGACTTCCCGGCCGCCGACCGGGCCGTCCTCGACCGGGCCGTCCTCGACCGGCTGCACGCCCGCCTGGTCGACGCGGCCGCGGCGGAGGGCTCGCTCGACGTCTCGTACCGAAACCTCGACTCGCCGGTCGGCCGGCTGCTGGTGGCCGCGACTCCGGCCGGGCTGGTCCGGCTCGCGTTCGCGAACGAGAGCGAGGACGAGGTGCTCGCGACGCTGGCTGCGCGCGTGAGCCCGCGCGTGCTGCGCGCACCCGGCCGCTTCGACGACGTCGCGAGTGAGCTCGACGACTACTTCGCTGGACGGCGCCGCAGCTTCGACCTGCCGCTGGATCTCCGTCTCGCGCAAGGGTTTCGCCGGGACGTCCTGGCTGCGCTGCCGGGCATCGCGTACGGCACGACGGCGAGCTACAAGGCGGTAGCGACGAGCACCGGCCGGCCGGGCGCCGTGCGCGCGGTCGGTACCGCATGCGCGACAAATCCGTTGCCGATCTTCATCCCATGCCATCGCGTGGTGCGCAGCGACGGATCAATGGGCGGCTACCGCGGTGGCCCTGCGGCGAAGCAGACCCTGCTCGAACTCGAGGCGGCCCCGTGAGCGCCGCGCGGTACACGCTGATCGGCGCGGACGGACGTCCGTACCGCAGCGAGACGCCCGGCGCCCTCGGCGGCCATCGGCGCAGTCGCATCTACGGCCGGCTCGACTGCCCATCCGCACTGCGCTGGATCGCCCGCGGCAAGTACGTCGCCAATCGGGTCTTCTTCGCCGACGAGGCGACCGCGCGGGCGGCTGGTTACCGGCCGTGCCACGACTGCCTGCCCGATCAGTACGCGGCCGCCAAGTCCGCGGCAGCTGCGAGGAACCGGTCGTTCTCCTGAGGCGTGCCGATCGTGACGCGCGCGCCGGCGCCCGCGAACGGACGCACGATGACGCGCCGTTCCTCGCACCCGCTGGCCCACTGTGTCGTAGCGTCACCGAGCGGCAGCCAGACGAAGTTGGCTTCGCTGGGCGGCACGTCGTAGCCGAAGCCGCGCAGCGCGCCGACGAGGCGCTCCCGCTCGCGCACCAGGTCGTTGACGCGCGCGAGCAGCTCCCGCTCGGCCTGCGGCTCCAGCGAGGCAAGTGCGGCGGCCTGCGCCACGGTGGTGACCGCGAACGGCACCTGCGTCTGGCCCAGCGCCGCGGCAAGCGCGGGGTCCGCCGCGATCGCGTAACCCACCCGCAACCCGGCGAGCCCGTAGGCCTTCGAGAAGGTCCGCAGCACGACGAGGTTGGGGAACTGCGCCAGCAGGGTCAGCCCGTCCGGCACGTCCGGGTCGGTGACGAACTCCCGGTACGCCTCGTCGAGGGCGACTACGACGTCGGACGGCACCGCCCCCAGGAATCCGATCAACTCATCCCGGCCGACGGCGGTTCCCGTCGGGTTGTTCGGGTTGCAGACGAACACCAACTTGGTCTTGCCGGTGATCCGTGCCGCCATCTCGTCCAAGTCATGAACGTGATCGCGCAGCGGCACCTGCACCGATGACGCGCCACTTACCGCGCTGATGATCGGGTAAGCCTCGAACGAGCGCCAGGCGTACATCACCTCCTCGTCCGCATCGGCCACGGCCTGGACGAGTTGGGTGCACAAGGAGACCGAGCCGCAGCCCACCCTGATCTGCGCCGGATCGACGCCG
>DATFTS010000539.1:0-4164 GCA_035261645.1 Jatrophihabitans sp.
GGCTGGCCTCGGAGAAACCGAGGTCGTCGCGGATGGCCGGCAGCGCCACGTTCACGATCGTGATGTCGAGGACGATCATCAACATCCCGGCGCACAGAACGATCAGTGCCGCTAGGCGGCGACGGTCGGTACTCATCGGGCTTGCCTTCCTATCGGTCTTTGCCGCCGGCGAACGCCGGCCTCACTAGTGCGTCGGATCAGCGCGGCCGCTTTCGACACGACCGCGCGAGAACTTTCGTCAGGACTTGTCGAGGAACTCGCCGAGCTTGTCGAAGAGGATCCGGGTGCCCTCTTCGCGCTGCTCGCGCGTGTCGAGGCCGTCGAGGAACGCATCCTGTTCGGTGAGCACCATCTGAGTGCCGCCCGGCGCGCCGACGAACTCCACCGTCATGAGCGAAACCGAGATGCGCTGGTCGTTGAGGTGCATGTCGTAGGACAGCACGATCCGCTCGGCGTCGACGATGTCCTGATAGACCGCGTCATACCGCACCGGCGTCCCGTCCGTCATCACGGCGGTGAACCGTTCGCGACCACCGATGCGGAAGTCGAGCGAGTAGCTGCCGCGGGTCTCGAGCTGCTCGTCGTCGCCGAACCAGGCGGCCTTCGCGTCGGACTTCGCCCACGCGTTGAAGACCCGCTCGGGCGAGTGTGGGTAGGTGCGCTCGAGGGTGAACGTGTCGTGCGTGACGCTTCGGGTCATCGTTGCTCTTCCTCACTCGTGATGTGTTGGGTTGCGGCCCGCTCTGCAGCCGCCTCGTCGGCCAGAAACTCGCCCAGGCGGTCGAGGCGACGCTCCCAGGCGGCGCGCCGGGCTTCGATCCAGTCCTGAACGGTGTCAAGGCGCTTCACCTGCAGCCGGCAGGTGCGGACCCGCCCGACCTTCTCCGAGACCACCAGGCCGCTCGCCTCGAGCACCTGCAGGTGCTGGACGACGGCCGGGAGGGACATCGGCAGGGGTGCCGCGAGCTGGCTGACCGTTGCCGGACCAGTGCCGAGCTGCTCGACGATGCGCCGGCGAGTCGGATCGGACAACGCGTGGAAAACCGCGTCCGCCGCCTCTGCCGAATAGTTAAGCACAGCCTTAAGTATCCGCAGGACGAGCGGCGTGTCAAGCGGCGGTGGCGGTTTCAGCTGTCCGCGCTTTCCAAGTTGTCCGCGCTTCCAGCCGTCTGGGCAGCTGGAAGGGCGGACAACTCGCGAGAGGGGGCCGGAAGGGCGGACAACTCGCGAGTTGGAGTCGAGGCCGTGGGAGAAATGACATCAATTCGGGCAGAACAGACGCGGTCGTCTCGTGTGGTTCGAGGCAGTCCAACAGAGGGAGCGCACAGTGGGCCGTTTGCTGCGAACCGCGCTGGCCGGGGTACTCGTCCTGGCGGTGACAACTCCAACCGCGGCCCAGGCCGCCGGACGCCCCCAAGGCGGCCACGACCACCGCGCCACCAAACAGGCCGTCGCGATCGGTTCGGGCGGTGCGGTGGCGTCGGCCGATCTGGACGCCAGCAAGGCCGGCATCGAGGTGCTTCGCCGCGGCGGCAACGCGATCGACGCGGCCGTCGCCGTGGCATCGACGCTAGGCGTCACCGAGCCGTTCGTGGCCGGGCCCGGCGGCGGTGGCTACATGGTCATCTACCTGGCGCGCCAGCACCGGGTGCTCGTGCTGGACGGCCGCGAGACCTGCCCGGCATCGTGCACGTCGCAGCAGTTCATCGACCCCACGACCGGCAAGCCGCTGCCGTTCGAGGAGGCGCGACGCAGCGGGCTGTCGGTCGGCGTGCCAGGCATGGTCGCCACGTGGGCCTCCGCGGTCGGGCGCTACGGACGCATCCCGTTCGGCGCCGACCTGCAACCGGCAATCGGTGTTGCCAGGCGCGGCTTCGTCGTCGACGCGAACTTCAACCAGCAGGAGCAGGCCTCGCTGCCCGACCTGCAGACGTTCTCCAGCAGCCGCAGGCTGTTCTTGACGCCGGACGGGCAGCCGCTGCCGGTCGGCAGCACACTGCGCAATCCGGATCTGGCGCGCACCTACGAGCTGCTCGCAAAGGACGGACCGGGCTACCTCTACGGCGGCCCGCTCGGCGCGGCCATTTCCCGCACCGTGCAGCACCCGCCGGTGGTGCCCGGCGTCGCGGCCTTCCCGATCCGGCCGGGCGGCATGACGCCTGCGGATATCGCCGCGTACCGGGTGGTTCCGCGCGACCCCACGCACGTCACCTACCGCGGGCTGGACGTGTACGGGATGCCTCCGTCGTCGTCCGGTGGCATCACCGTGGGCGAGGCGCTGAACATCCTTTCCGGGTTCCCGCTCTCGTCCGAGCCGCGGGCCAAGGCGCTTTTCCAGTACCTGGAGGCGTCCCGCCTGGCATTCGCCGATCGCAACGCCTACATCGGAGATCCGGAGTTCGTGGACGTGCCGGAGCACGGGTTGCTCGACCCGGCGTACGCCGCGACGCGCCGCTGCCTGATCGGCGACACCGCGCTGACGTCCCCCGTCGCGCCTGGTCACCCATACGCGCCGTACGGCGGCTGCGGGGCGAGCGCGCCGGCCGGCACGCCCGACAACGAGGGCACCAACACCAACCATCTCGTCGTGGCAGACCGGTGGGGCAATGTCGTCAGCTACACCAACACGATCGAGCAGCTCGCGGGTAGCGGCATCACCGTGCCGGGACGGGGCTTCCTGCTCAACAACGAGATGACCGACTTCGACTTCGCGCCCGCGACCCCGACCGGCACGCCGGACCCGAACCTGCCTGCCGCCGGCAAGCGTCCGCGCTCGAGCATGTCACCGACGATCGTGCTGAAGAACGGCCGCTTCGACTTCGCGGTCGGCTCGCCCGGCGGCGCAACGATCATCACTACGGTGCTGCAGATCCTGATCAATCACATCGACTTCGGCATGACGCTGCCGCAGGCCATCGCCGCGCCGCGCGCGTCGCAGCGCAACTCGGCAACAACCGACGCTGAGCCGGCGTTCGCGTCCTCGCCACTCGCCCAGACGCTCACGAGCCAGTACAGCGAGCAGTTCCACGTCGTGACCGGCGCGGTACTGCCGTTGGCTTCGTGGATCGGTAACGCCACCGGCATACAGTCACTCGGCGACGGACGGTACGAGGCCGCCGCCGAGCCGGTGCGACAGGAGGGCGGGAGCGCGCTCGTGGTCAGCCCGACCCGGCCGACGCACTAAGGCTGCACCTGGCGCCGGATCCAGTCGTCGACCGTTCGAGCTAGAACCGGCATCGGCAGGTTGCCGTGCTCAAGCAACGCGCCGTTGAAGGCAGGGAGATCGAAGGCGTCACCGAGCGCGTTCTGCGCGCGTTCGCGCATTCGTAGGATCTCGCGCTGCCCGACCATGTACGCCAGCGCTTGCCCCGGCCAGCTGATGTAGCGGTCGATCTCGTCGGTCAGGAAGCCCTCGGCCAACGCCACGTGCTCGAGGATGTAGTCGCGTGCCTGCTGCCGCGACCAGCCCTTCGCATGCAGGCCGGTGTCGACCACCAGCCGCGCCGCGCGATGCATTTCGACATACACCGACCCCAGCTCGGCCTCGACGCCGCTGTAGAGCCCGAACTCGCCGGCCACGCGCTCGGCGTAGAGGCCCCAGCCCTCGGAGTGCACCGTGATCGACAGCTGCTGCAGCAGCGGCAGCCCCTCGATGCGCTGCTGGCGGGCGAGCTGCGAATGGTGACCGGGGACGGTCTCGTGGAACGCCACGGCCTCCAGGTCCCAGCCGGTGCCTGCGGTGGGGCGCACCGTGTTGAACCAGTACGTGCCGGGCCGGCTGCCGTCCCTGCGTGGCCGGGTGTAGTGCGGGGCCATGCCCGACTCGCCGACGGTTTGCGGCATCGGCGAGACGGCGCACGGGTCGGGCAGCGGCTGCGGCATGATCTCGCCGGCTCGCGCCTCGGCCCGGCGCACCGCCGCCTGCGCCGCGGCCAGCGCCTCCGCCGGATCCAGCGCGGCCGTGGACGCGCGGACGGCATGCCGCACGCTCTCCAAGTCATTGAGGCCGACGGCGGCGCCGAGCTCGCGAGCGCGATCCTCGAGCCGCGCGACGGCCGCCAACCCGATCTGGTGCAGTTCGTCCGCGCTGAACGGCAAAGTTGTGTGCACGGCAATGGCGCGTTCGTAGTCCTCGGCACCACCGGGCAGCGCACCGATGCCTGC
>DATFTS010000540.1:0-1540 GCA_035261645.1 Jatrophihabitans sp.
GCTCTGCGCGAACGGGCACTCGATGTGTTCGGCATGCCGGCAGAGGAGGTGGCGGTGGCCGCCCACGCAGGTCAGCTCGACCGTGGCCGGCTACGCGACCTCGTCCCGCCGGTGTTCGCTACCGCCGCGGCCGGTGACCCGGTGGCGGACAGCATCGTGCAGCGACTCGTCGAGGAGGTGGCCGGCATGGCCGGCGCACTCGTACGGCGCATGGATCTGGTCGACCGACCGGTGGACGTAGTGCTGGGCGGCGGGATCCTGCAGGCGCAGCGGTCCCTCCTCGTGCCAAGGATCGCCGCGTCACTGGAGCGTGTTACGCGCAAGGCGCAGCTGCATGTGCTCGACGTGGCACCGGTCGCAGGAGCGCTGGCCAGCGCATTGCAATGGGTTGGTGCGACGCCCGATCAGATCGAACGCTCGCGGGGCTACTTGCTGGGTTGAGGAACCTCGCAGTGGACCTTCGGGTTGGCGCCGATGTAGTTCAGCGGACCGGCGAGGATCGTCACCGCGGTCGTTGCGAACGAGGCACAGTTCGACTTCCCGGAGTCGTAGTAACCACGCTGCCCGGCGGCGATGGCGCCGATGACGAGCCAGACGAGCAGCAGGACGGAGACCACACGGCTGAGCCCGCCGCGCCTCGAGTAGCCACTGCTGTATGTCACATCCGAGTGAGTACCCGGCCGGCAGCACGAGCTATCCGAGACACCGTGTCAGGTGCTGTTCCTGCGGAACACCAGGCAATAATCGCCGGCCAGCCACTCCGGCGGTTCGTCCCAGTCGAGGCGGATCTCACCTTCCAGGACCATGCCCGGGATCGCCTCGATCACATCGGCGATGTCCCGGGCCAGCCGCGTCACGTTGCCCTGGTAGCGGAGGTCGGCGGCGTTGAACGCAATGTGCCCGCCCGGCCGCAACCGGTCCGCCACGGCGGCGAAGATCGTCCCCAGATCGGCCAGGTAGGACCGGTAGTCCGCGTCCAGCGTCATGTAAGCGGTGAGCGGGTTCCACGGATGTTCCTCGGCAGCCATGTAGGGCGGTGAGGTCATGCAGAGGTCGAACACGCCGAGATCCAGCTCGGCCAGCTGCCGCGCGTCCGCCTCGATGACGGTGGCGCGCGTCCCCACTCGCTGGCGGATGAGCGCCACCCGCTCGGGCAGCAACTCGATGCCGACCGCGGTTCGTCCGAGTTCGGCGCTCACCGCCAGGGTGGTGCCGAACCCGGCGAACGGATCCAGGACGCGCCCGCCGGGTTCGGTGTACTCCTCGAGCACGGCGCGCACGAGGGCGCTGGGGAAGTGCACGTCCTCGTCCGCGTCAGCGAGCCGTTCGGCTGCCAGCTCGGCTGCCGTCACCTGTAGGACGCGCTTCATCCCGCGACCGGTCGACGCTGAGTAGTCGTCAGCAGCACAGCCAGCACCGCAACCCAGACCAGACATGCGCCGAGCATGTGCAATCCCGCGAGCAACGGCGGCACATGCAGGAAGTATTGGGTGTAGCCGATGATCCCCTGTGCGAGCTCGACCCCGAGCAGGATCGCGGC
>DATFTS010000541.1:0-18163 GCA_035261645.1 Jatrophihabitans sp.
CCGCCGAACCCTGCGCCGAGAACTACGACTCGCATAGCGGCACACTAGCCGTGTCGGGCCTCTACTCCACACAGCTTGTGGGTAGGTCGAACCAGCGCAACGTGTCGAAGTCGGACGAGACGCGTGCCTGCGCGTCCGCGCTGCACGAGCGGGCAGCCTCGACGAGTGCCGCCGCCTCGACCAGGTAGCGCTGCAGGTCCGACTCCGGCGCGCGGTCGGTCTGCCGCGAATATTGCAGCGACCCGTCCGAGGCGTAGCTGAGTTGGTGCAGGCGCAGCGGCGGTTCCACCAGCCCGCGCCGGTGGTGCCAGAGCCCGCTCGTGGGGTCGAACTGGTAGTCGCCGAGCAGCTGGTGGCCGTGTCGCGCGACGAACAGCACCGCGTCCACGACGTAGTCGACCACCGCGTCCGAGAGGAAGTAGTTGAAGTTGACCCGCACCCAGCCCGGTTTGATGCCCTCACAGCCGTCGGCGATCTGCCGCTGGAACTCATGTGAGCGGTCGATGTCGATGCCGAGCAGTCGATGTCCGTACGGTCCGGCGCAGGAGCAGCCACCGCGAGCCTGGATACCGAACAGGTCGTTGAGCAGCGAAACGACGAAGTTGTGGTGCAGGTAGCGCCCGCTCGGAGCGCGCACGACGAAGGAGACGATCGACAGCCGTTCGGCGTCGAGGTTGCCGAGCACTTCGATCGCCGGTTCGGCCCGCCACGAGTCGATGGCGCGGCGCAGGAACTCGTCCTCCTTCGCCCGGATCACGTCGACGCCCACCGCCTGCTTGAGCTGGAACACCAGGCCGGCCCGGATCGCCTCGACGATGGCCGGCGTGCCGCCCTCCTCGCGCGCGACGCGATCACGCAGATACACGTGTTCGCTCGGGTTGACGTATTCGACGGTGCCCCCACCCGGCACGTCAGGGACGCGGTTGCGCAGCAGGGCACGGCGGACGACGAGAACACCGGGTGTGCTGGGCCCGCCGATGAACTTGTGCGGACTGAGGAAGGCCGCGTCCTTGTACGAGTCGGGACGTTCGGGTGCGGCGGTCATCCGTACCTCTACGTATGGTGCAGCGGCGGCGTAGTCCCAGAATGACAGCGCGCCGTGCCGATGCAGCAGCGCGGCGATGGCGGTGGTGTCGCTGATGATCCCCGTGACGTTGCTGGCTGCCGAGAAGGAGCCGATCTTCACGGGCCGGTCGGCGTAGCGTTCGAGCTCGCGTTCGAGATGAGCGAGGTCGACATGCCCGTCCGCGTCCTGCGCGATCTCGACCACGTCGGCGACCGACTCGCGCCACGGCAGCTCGTTGGAGTGATGCTCGAACGGTCCGATGAAGACGACAGGGCGTTGGCTGGGGGCGATCTGCCGGCTGAGCCCGTGGCTGTCCTCGAGCTCGGACGGTATGCGGATGCCGAGGATGCCGACCAGCTTGGCGATGGCCCCGGTGGAGCCCGATCCGGCGAAGATCACCGCGTAGTCGTCGTCTGCCCCAACGGCCGCATGGATGATCGCGCGGGCGTCTTCGCGCAGGCGGGTTGTCTGCAGGCCGGTGCCGCTCGACTCGGTGTGGGTGTTTGCGTAGCGGGGAAGCACCTCGTCGCGGATGAAGTCCTCGATGAACGACAGCGCCCGGCCGGAGGCGGTGTAGTCGGCGTAAGTCACTCGCCGGGGGCCGTACGGGCCGTGCATCACCTGGTCATCGCCGATGACCGCCTCCCGGATGCGGCGAAGCAGCGGCGTGTCGGACGGGCTGGCGTCGTGCGCGGTCACGGCCGAACGGTATCTCGGCATCACCGTCCGGTCAGCAGTTCCACCACCGGCGCGAGCTGTTCCATCGCGTCCTGCCCGGCCAGGACGTAGGAGAAGCCGAACTCTTCGCGCCGGCGTTGCAGCTCGTCCACCATGTCCTGGGTCGTCCCGCGCAGCAGTGCCAGCGAGTCACTCGCGGTCAGCTCGGCCGCGCTGGCCCCGAGGGCTCGCTCGGCGCCGGCCGGCAGTTCGTCGCCCACGGCGAAGAGATTCGTGGCGAACTCGATGTCGCCGGCCCGCGCGCCGGCCCGCGCGCGAATGTCTGCCGTCAGCCTGGCTACCTCGTCGCGGCCTGCCAGCGCCCCGACGGCCAAGCTGACGATGTCGGCCTGCTCCGCCGCCAGCTGCCGTGCTTGTGGGCTCCGCGCGGCGATGAGTACCGGTGTGTGCGCGGCCCCGTCGAGCTGGCGCAGGTGATCGATGGCGGCCGACACCTGGGCAAGCCGCTCCTGAGCGCTGCCCCAGGGCAGTCCGAGCGAGCGGACGGTGTCGGCGAAGTCCGGGCGGCCGGTGCCGATGCCCATTTCGAAGCGCCCGTCCGTCATAACGGCCAGGCTGTGCGCTTCCCATGCGAGCGTGCGCGGGGGTCGTAGTGGCGCCGCGAAAACCCAGGTGCCGACCCGGATATTGGCGACGGCCGTGGCGGTGGCGAGCGCCGGGCCGGGCTCGAGCAGCTGCATGCCGTCAGGCATGACGAGCGTTGCGTACCCGAGATCTGCGGCCCGCACGGCCGTCTGGCGCCATGCTGCTGCGCCGCCGCGCGGGGCCGCGACGACGCCGAACCGGAACGCTCGCGGATTGGTCATGATCCCATCATCGACCCCGACGGCGCAGGTTTTCCCGATCGGATTGAGTACGGACGGCCGCAGATACGTAGTGACCTGTGTGGACGACATCGAAGTGGCGCACGACCAGATGGCCCGCGCGATGTACGACCAACACGCAGCGGTGCTGTTGTCGTACGTGCGCCGTTTGGTCGGTGGCGATCGGCAACTTGCCGAGGACATCGTCCAGGAGACACTGCTTCGGGCATGGCGCCACGGCGTGGACGTCGACGTCCCGACGGTACGGCCGTGGCTGTTCACCACTGCGCGGCACCTGGTGATCGACGTGCTGCGCGCGCGTCGGGTTCGTCCGCAGGAGTTGGCGACCGACGACTTCGACCAGGTCGTGACGGCGGACGGGATCGACCAGGCTCTCGACGCCATCTTGATCGCTGACGCGCTGGCTTCGCTCAACGACGCGCATCGCGCGGTACTCATCGAGTGTTACTACCGCGGGCGTACTGCGGCCGAAGTCGCCGCGGAGCAAGGTCTGCCGCCAGGCACGGTTCGGTCGCGAATTCACTACGCGTTGCGCGCGTTGCGCTTGGCGCTCCAGGAGCGAGGGGTGTCCCGATGACGCGTTGTGCCATGGACGACTACCTGGGCGCATACGTTCTCGACGCACTCGACGACGACGAGCGGGCAGCGGTGAGCGCGCACCTGGCCGGCTGCAGCGAGTGTGCCGAGGAGGTGGCGTGCCTTGCCGGCACCGTCTCGCGGCTTGCGCGGCTGACCCTCGCCGATGTGGAGCATGCGCTGCCCGTCCCAGCGGCGGGGCGCGCCGGACGCCGGCGGGTCGGCGGCCGGGTACTGGCCGGCGTGGCAGCGGCTGCCGCGTGCGCTGCGATAGCGACGGCTGCGGTCGGGACGCTGCACGGCGGCGGGGGAACGGGCACCGTGATACGGAGTTCGGCGCACGCGCGGGACCTGACGGCCACGCTGGTCGTCGGCCGGCGCGACACGTTCACCGCGGTGCACCTGTCGATGCAGGGCACCTATCCCGCCGGCCCGTGCTACCTGGTCGCACACAGCCGCAAGGGGCTCGAAGAGACTGCCGCATCGTGGGTGTCCTCAGGGTGGGGCACCGCCCAGGTGAACGCGACGACCACGATCGCGCCGGCCGACCTCGCTGAGTTCGACGTCGTCACCGCCAGTGGTCATCAGGTCATCCGTCTCGTGATGGCACCTCCGGCTCATTGAGAACGCCCGGAGCTGGAAACCGGCGCGGCCGGCGTCCAGTTGCGAGACGACGGGGTTACGGCCAGTACGGACGTCTCGCATACTGCACTCGTGGCAGAGGCGCAGCGGCTGCGGATCGCGACATTCAACATCAGGCACGCGGCACCCGAGGACTCCTACCGCGGGCGACCGGACCAGCTTGCCGAGTCGTGCCGGGCCTTGGACGCCGACATCCTCGCTCTGCAAGAGGTGGACGTGGGGGTGCCGCGGTCGCGGGGTGCCGACCTGGCGAAGGTGGCGGCGCAGGCGTGCGGCATGAACTACTACTTCGCCAAGGCCCGCAAGCACGCGTATCGGGGTCAGTACGGCAACGCACTGTTGGCGCGGGGGACGATCAGCGATGTCGAGGTGGTCAAGCTGCATGGCGACCGCCGGCACGTGATCACGGTCGGCTCGCTGGTGCTCAAGCCGTTTCGAGAGGCGCGTAACGCCATCATTGCGAGGGTCACCGTCCGGAACCACGCGCTCTCTGTGGCGACCGCTCATTTCGCCACTGAGCCGACCGTGCGCCAGTCGCAGCTGACGCGCGTGGTCGAACGCCTGCTCGACCGGCCCGAACCACGGCTGCTGCTGGGCGACTTCAACATCCCGTGGGAGCAGGCCGCCGAATGGCTCAGGCCGTACGGGCTGCAGTTGGCCGAGGAGCTGCTCCCGCAGCCGGACCCTGCGCTCCAGACCGGCATCGATCATGTCGCGGTGGACGCGCTGCTCGTCGAGCGCGTGGAGACGCGCCGGTTGCCGATCAGCGATCACGAAGCGAAGATCGTCGAGGTCGTCGTCCCCGGCTAGCGAACGCGCTGCCCAACGCTGCAGGAAGAACCGGCACATAGGATCGGGCGCAGGTTCGACTCCGCGGATCGAGGTGCGCGTGTCAGATCCAGGTGCTGCGTCGCGCTGGCGCGAGCGCACCCGCTGGGCGCGTGGTGCCGCCGCTCCGGTGCGGGTGTTCGTCCGCACCGAGTCCGCCAGTGCCGGCCTGCTCGCGATCGCGATCGTCGCCGCTCTTATCTGGGCGAGTGTCGACGTCGCGTCGTACGACAAGCTCTGGGGGACGGATCTGTCGATCCGGCTGGGCAACCTGACCATTCGCCGGGATCTGCGTACGTGGGTCAACAACGGGCTGATGACGTTCTTCTTCCTCGTCGTCGGGCTGGAGGCGCGACGCGAGATCGACCTCGGCGAGCTGCGCGATCGCCGCCGCTTCCTGCTGCCATTGGTCGTCGGCTTGCTCGGCATGCTGCTGCCGGCGCTGATCTACCTCGCTGTCACCGCAGGCCACGCCGGCTCGAACGGCTGGGGTACGGCGATCTCGACCGACACGGCGCTGGCGATGGGCGTGCTCGCGCTCGTCGGTCGCGGCTTCCCCGACCAGATGCGCGCATTCTTGCTGACGGTGTTCGTCGTCGACGACATCGCAGCGCTGGTGGTCATCGCTGCGGCGTACAGCGAGCACGTCGACGTCATGCCTGCGTTGGTGGCTTTGGCCGCCCTGGTCGCGCTGGTCGGCGTGCAGCTCGCCGGGTTCGCGCAGGCGCCTGTCCTGGCTGTGCTCGGTGTCATCATGTGGGCGGCGTTGATGGTAAGCGGCATCGACCCCGTCGTCGCGGGGCTGGCCGTGGGACTGAGCGCTGCTGCCTATACGCCGGCGCGCGGCGAGCTCGAGCAGGCGACCGGCCTGTTCCGGCTCTTCCGCGAGCAGCCGACCCCGGAATTGGCCCGCTCGGCGAGCGCCGGACTGAGGGGCGCGCTCTCGCCGAATGCGCGGCTCCAGCACCGGTACCACCCGTGGACGAGCTACGTCATCGTGCCGCTGTTCGGTCTGGCCAACGCCGGCATTCACATCGACGGCGCGTTTCTGACACACGCCTACACGGCACCGGTCACCCTTGGAGTGCTGCTTGCGTATGTGTTCGGCAAGCCGGTCGGGATCGTCGGTGGCACCTGGCTCGTCGGTCGGCTGACCCACGGACGGGTGCGCCCGGCGGTCGGCTGGGCGTCGGTGCTCGGCGGCGGGACGATCGCCGGCATCGGCTTCACGGTGTCGTTGCTGATCGCGACCCTGGCCTTGCACGGGACGCAACTTGCCGATGTGAAACTCGGCGTGCTGTCGGCAGCGCTGGTGTCCGCGCTGCTGACTGCCGGCGTCCTTCGCGCGACGGCGCTGTTATCGCCGGTGCGCAAGGCCCGCGCGCTGCTGGGGGACGAAGCCGGGCTGATCGATCTGGTCGATCCGGTGGATCCCGAGCGCGACCACATCCGCGGGCCTGCAGACGCATCGGTGACGCTGGTCGAGTACGGCGACTTCGAGTGTCCTTACTGTGGCAGGGCCGAGCCGGCCGTCCGCGAGGTGCTCGCCGACGCCGACATCCGCTTCGTCTGGCGCCACCTGCCGCTACCGGACGTCCACCCGCGGGCGGAACTGGCTGCGGAGGCGGCCGAAGCCGCCGCGGCACAGGGTCAGTTCTGGGCGATGCACGACCTGTTGCTGCGCCGGCAGCACGCATTGCGCCTGAACGACCTGCTTGCCTACGCCGACAAGCTCGGCCTCGATCGTGAGCGGTTCCGGGACGACCTCAATCGCAGCGCCTATGCCGCCCGGGTTGCCCAGGACGTCGAGTCGGCGGATCTGAGTGGTGTGGCCGGAACACCCACGTTCTTCGTCAACGGCCAGCGGCACTACGGCGCATATGACCCCGAGTCTCTTACGACCGCGGTCCGCGTTGCGCGCGCCCGCGCCCGCATCGCCCCGGCGGTCGAGGCATAGACGCCGCCGGCCCGGGAGTTGGTCACCGAACTCCCGGGCCGGCGCGCCTATCTGCGCCGTCAGTGCACCGGCAGCACCTGGGTGTGCTCGGCACGGACCGCCTGCAGGTCATGCGGGTCGAGCCCGAGCAGTTGCAGGATGGTCGGGGCGACCTGGGTGGTGAGGACGTTCGCGGTGTGCACGCCGGCATGCACGGTGTCGCCGGAGACGACCAGTGGCACGTGCCGGTCGTCGGCCGCCGCGCCGCCGTGCTCGGAGATCTTCTTGACCCCACCGGTGTAGACGACGCCGTGCTGCGCGATGCCGAGCAGATCAGGGGCGTGAGTGTCTCCGACCGGAGCACCGAACTGCGCGTCAGCCGCAGCGCCGGTGTAGACGGCAGTGAGCCCGGATGACGCGACGGTTGTGGAGTGCACACCCGCGCCGTCGTTGATCGTGCCGGCCGGCGCCGAGTGGGTCAGCAGGTAGGTCTTGGCGAACTCCAGCGCCTGCGCGCTGTGGTCCGACAGCCACATCAGCATCCCGTCGTCATCGACGGCGAACGCCACCAGGTCTGCGGCGCCGGGATGTGCGCTCTTCCACGCCGCGTTGATCGCGTCGATGATGGCGCCGTCATCCACGCGGCGCAGCAGGTCCGGATCGATCGGCGACTGGCCGTGCTTGGCCGAGAGGATGATCACCGTCTTGTTTGCCAGGCCCTTGTCGGCCAGCTCGGTCTCCATCTGCGCCAACTCGGTGTTCACGAAGCCGAGCGCCCGGGCGACGAGTGGCTGCGGGGTGCCGTCCGAGTGGTACCCACCGGTCAGGCCGTCCGACGTCGGCAGCTTCTGCGCGGTGGACAGCGTCTGGAAGTTCATGCCGAAGATCGCCGGGACGCCCACGTGCTTGGTGCCCGAGTGGTCGAACCCGTCGATCTCGTTGATGATCGCCGCGACCTTGAACGAGTCGTACTCCTGGGTGAGCGCGTTGTCGGTCGTCCAGTCGTCACCGGCCGAGTCGGCAACGCTGTTGATCTCCGGCGTGAACAGATCCTGCACGCCCGTCCCGGCCCGACCGTTCAGGATCTCGTAGGCCGGGTGCTTGTCCGACCATGCTGTCTGCAGCCCGTGCGCCCGCGCCACATTGAAGACGGTGTTCACCCGGATGTACTGGTGCGGGTAGAGCGGCGTGCACGTTGCCGGGTCCACCGGCAGCGCCGCCGGGTCGAGCAGCGACTGCGGGGTAGGCGTCATCTTCAGGATCGCTGTGGTGATCGAGGCGGAGTCCGCGATCGTCGCGTCCTTGCTGTTGGTCGGGATGTTGGTCAGCGCCGGGTCGGTGAGGCCCTGCCCGGCGTCGAGAGTGATGGGATTCTGCGAGCGGTCGGCGGCTTCCGTCCACGGCACCTCGGTGCCGCGGTTGGCAGTAGTGCAGTCCCTGCTGCCGGGCGGCAGGAGCGCGTGGTTGTACGTGTCGTCGTAGTAGACGCCGGTTGTGCCGGGGCCCCCGCCCGTCAGCTGCGCCACCATGCCCGGGAACGAGTCGGACGGGAAGGTGGTCTTGGCGTTGGTGAACTCCGAGCCGTTCGAAACCAGCTTCGCAAGTGCTGAGCTCGGGTGGTTCTCGACGTACCAGCTCAGGTCGCTTTGATGCATGCCGTCTATCGACAGCAGCAGCACGTGTTGCGCTTTCGGTGACCCGCCGGCCGGCGACGCGGTTGCTTGCACACCCGCTACCGCGCTCGCTGCCAGCACCCCCGCCGCGGCAACGCCCGCGGACACGATCCCAGGACGACGCATGCCTAAACCGCCTCACGATCCACGGCGACCACGGTGACCGCCTTGACGTGTCCTACGCGCCGTCGGCGTCGCACCCGGGACGAAAACGAGAACAGCTGGTGAACCGCTCATCGCCGACTCAGCAATGGCAGGTGTAGCTGCGGGTACCCCGAGGACATGGCAGTGCATCGTGCCGACATCGAGTCGGCTCTCAACGACATGGATTTCCCCGCCCCGAAGGAGGCCGTCGTCCAGCACGCTGAGCAGGTGGGGGCGAGTGACGAGGTGGTCGCCGCACTGCGGTCGTTGCCGGTCGGCGATTACACGAACAAGACGGAGGTGCTTCGCTCGGTGAACCTGCCCCCGGCGGAGAGCCCCTATCTGAAGCCGGTGCAGGCCCGGATGCGCAAGAACCGGGTGGCCGAGCACATGCGAGATCCCGGAATCCGGTAGCTAGATCACGATGTGCTTGACCTCGGCCATGTATCGGTTTGCCGACGCCGCGGCGTCGTCCGGCGTGTTCGAGGCTTCGCGCGCCCGCATGTAGGCCGCGTACCAGTCCCACCAGTTGTGTGACGGGGCCACCGATTCGAATGCGCCGTGCCGTTCGGACGTCTCGTGCAACAGATCAGCCAGCGCGGCGACGTCGTCAACGCTGCGCGCCGGGTCAGTCGGTTGCTTACCTGCGTCGGTGCTCGTCATGTGGGCCTCCATTCGCCCAGATTCGCAGGCCAGGCGCGCGCTCGCGCCAGTCGGACTCCCTGGCGTGCGCGCCTCGCTGTGCTAGATTTTGAGCGATCGCTCAATTTTGCTCGGGAGGCTGCAGTGTCGGGTTCGCGTGGGGCTGCCCCGCAGCAGCGATCAGCCCAGACTCGCGCGGCCCTGGTTCGAGCAGCGGTCGAGGCGTTGGGCGAGGTCGGCTTCGCGGGGACGAGTGCGCGCGAAATCGCGCGACGTGCTGACTGCAACCAGGCGCTGATCTTCTATCACTTCGGCTCGGTGACCGAGCTCTTGCTTGCCGCTTTGGACGAGGTCAGCGCGCAACGGCTCGAGGCGTACTCGCGGGCGGTCGACGGCGCGAGGTCGCTGACTGAGCTGATCGACTCGGCCCAGGCGATCTTCAGCGCGGACCTCGACGCCGGGCGGGTGACCGTGCTCGTGGAGATGATCTCCGGAGCGCAGTCGACCCCAGGGCTGGGTGAACAGGTTGCGGCGCGGCTGGCGCCGTGGCGTGAGTTCGCGGAGGCTGCCATCCGCAAAGTCATGGCCGGTTCGCCGATCGCGCTTTTGGTGCCGGCCGCCGAGCTTGCGCACGGCGTGGTGGCCGGTTTCCTCGGCTTGGAGTTGCTGGCCGGCCTCGACGGCGACCGGGCGGCCACGCTTGCGTTGTTCGACCGCGCGCGCCGGCTCGCCGGGCTGCTGGAGCTCGCCTCCGCGTCCTTTCCGGATGTTTCGTCGACAGCAGAGCGAGGGTGAGAACAGTGGAGACACTCGACATCGTCACCGGTGCGTTCAGCTACTCCGGCGCCGCGATTGCGCGGGAACTGAGCCGCGCCGGACGCAGGGTGCGGACGCTGACCGGTCACCCGGACCGCGCGCCGGCGAACACCGACATCGAGGCACGGCCGCTGGCGTTCGACGACCCGGCATCGCTCGTTGCCTCGATGCGCGGCGGACAAACGCTGTACAACACCTACTGGGTGCGCTTCCAACACGGCTCGGTCGACCACGAGGCCGCCGTCGCCAACAGCCGCACCTTGTTCCGTGCCGCCGCGGACGCGGGCATCCAGCGCATCGTGCACGTCTCCATCACTCACCCGTCGCTGGACTCGCCCTATCCGTATTTCCGCGGCAAAGCACAGGTGGAGGACGCGCTGGCCGAACTCGGGGTCTCGCACGCGATCGTCCGTCCGGCCATCCTCTTCGGCGGTGACGGCGTACTGATCAACAACATCGCGTGGCTGCTGCGCCACCTGCCGGTGTTCGCTGTCGGGGGCACTGGTGGTTATCGGATCCGGGCCATACACGTCGATGACCTGGCCAGGTTGTGCGTCGACCTCGGCGCCCGCGCTGACACCACGACGGTGGACGCGGTGGGGCCGGAGAGCCTCACCTTCCGCGAACTCGTCGGTGCGGTGCGGGCCGCCGTCGGCAGCCGGTCGGTTGTCGTCCCGGCGCCCGCGCCGGTACTGCTCGGACTGTCGCGCGTGCTCGGCGTTGCGCTCCGGGACAACCTGCTGACCCGCGAGGAGTACGAGGCAATGGCGGCCGGGCTGGCCGACTCCGACGCGCCGACCACCGGAAGCATCAGGCTCACCGACTGGCTTGCGCAGCACGGTCCGGAACTCGGGCGCCGCTACGCCAACGAGCTCGACCGGCACTTCCGAGCGCCGACCCCGACCCGCGCCGCGTGATCAGCCGCCTAGCTTTGCCTGCCTGCGGGACGCTGCGCCGCGGGCGAGAGCGTCCGTACCGGAGGAAAGGCTCCCCGCCGCCCCCAACTGGACGCGCCCTGCGCAGCCCGGCGGTCGTCGGGGTTAGTTCAGCGCGAGCATGGTGCGCCGGCATCCCGGCGTAGTGCACGCGCACGAGTACGCGGCGAGATCCTGCTCGCTCGGCTCGTCGATCTGCAGCTGGTAGTCGAGCAGCAGCTCGGCTTCGGCCGGCACGTCCACGGTGGTGTAGATGTAGATGCGGCCGTCCTCGTTGATCGCCTCGCAGTTCGGTTCACAGCCGTGATTGAGATACCGCGCGGAGTTACCGCCTTGACCGGCGTCGATGACGGTTCCGTCGCCGCGATCGAAGAAGAAGGTGTGGCCCTCGGTGCCGGTCGCTTGATGACGCGCCTGTGCCTTGCGCCAGGAGATCACCTGCCCGCGATATTCGAAGAGCCGAGTGTCGGCGGGGATGTCGCGCAGCGCGAACACGCCGCGGCCGTGGATGGGTGAGCGGCGCACCGCGGTGCGCCGGCGACGAGTGTCACCAGCCAACTGAGTCGTCCGTCCAAGGTCGAAAGGTCGAGTGAGGGCGCCCGGTTTGGCGGGACTCGGCCCCTTCAGAAATCTGATACCCCGGACGAGGCGACGATACCGTGCCGGCTACTCGTCGGTGTCGGTCACCAGTTCGAGCGACTGGACGTGTTCTTCGCGCGCACGAAGTATCGCGTCGTTACCGCGGAAGAACACGACCCATCCGTCTTCACGCTCGACTACGACGTCCTTGAACGTCTCCCGAACAACTTGCTCGTCGTCTCCGTAAACGATCCGGTAAGTCGGCATGTCATCACCCTTCGCGAGGTCTCCGGCTGCTACGTCATGCCGCGGCCATCGTCGCGCAATCCGGCCGAACTCGGAACCGGGCCTTAAGCAACGCGCGCCACCGCTGCTTCGCCCGACGTTTGCGCAATTTTTGTCGGTTGGTCCCGTGCATCCATGAGGCTGCCGTTATGACTTCAGACGACGAGCAGACCTTCGTTGCCGGCCTTACCCGGCGTGGCTTCCTGGTTGCCGCCGGGGCCGTGGGCGCCGGTGCTGTCGCCGCGCCGTTGATCGGCGCCGGACGTGCGGGCGCGGTGCCGGTGCCAGGTGCCGCAAGCACCGCGGATCCGACCACGACGCCCGTGGTAGCGGGGCTGCACCTGCAGTTCGGCGCCGACGCGTCGCGCCAGATGGTCGTCTCGTGGCACGCCTTGCAGCCCGTGCAACACCCGCGCGTGATGCTCGGCAGCGCTGACGACGGATTCGAGCGCTCGGTTCCTGCAACCATGATCAGCTACGTGGACGCGAAGTCGGGCCAGACGGTGTACGCGATGCATGCCGAACTCGACGACCTCCGTCCGGACCGCGACTACCTCTACGGCGCCGTGCATGACGGCGCGGAGGCCGAGTTCGGCTCCTTCCACACCGCACCGCGCGGGCGGTCGCGGTTCACCTTCACCAGCTTCGGCGATCAGGGCACGCCGACGACCGGGACGCTCTTCGTACCGCCGCCGGGAGTGACGATCGCCAACCCGCCCTACGTCAACGACAACCTCGGATCGCCTTTCGCGGCCGACGTCACGGCCGGGGTCGAGCGCGTCCAGCCGCTGTTCCACCTGTTCAACGGCGACCTGTGTTACGCCAACCTGGCGAAGGATCGGGTGCGGACCTGGTCGGACTTCTGGGACAACAACACGCGCAGCGCGCGGAACCGGCCGTGGATGCCGGCCGCCGGCAATCACGAGAACGAGCTCGGCAACGGACCGATCGGGTACCGGGCCTACCAGACCTACTTCTCGCTACCACCGCAGGACGGCCAGACGAACGACACCCGCGGCCTCTGGTACTCGTTCACCGTCGGATCCGTGCACGTCGTGAGCATTGCCAACGACGATGTCTGCCTTCAGGACGGCGGCAACAGCTACGTGCGCGGCTACTCCGACGGCGCGCAGAAGCGTTGGCTGGAGGCCGAACTCGCCGCCGCCCGGCAGAACCGCGACATCGACTGGCTGGTGGTGTGCATGCACCAGGTGGCGATCAGCACGGCGGACAAGTTCAACGGTGCCGATCTCGGGATCCGGCAGGAGTGGCTGCCGCTGTTCGACCAGTACGGCGTCGACCTGGTGGTCTGCGGGCACGAGCACCACTACGAGCGGTCGCACCCCATTCGTGGCCAGCAGAACAACACGACGCTGACCCCGATCCCGGCCGGCACCGCGACCGACGTCGTGGACACCTCCAAGGGCACCGTGCACATGGTGATCGGTGGCGGCGGGACGTCCGCTCCGTCCAACGGTCTGTTCTTCAACCCGCCCGCCTGTCGGGTGATCACGGCGGTAACTGCCCCGGACCCCACCACTGGCAAGCGCGCGCCGATCTACGTGCAGGAGGACGCGCCGTGGTCGGCAGTGCGCAACGCCGCGCGGTCGTACGGCTTCGCCGCGTTCACGGTCGACCCCGGCAACAAGCGTGGCGGTACGACGCAACTGAACGTGACGTACTACAACGTGGTCGGCACCGAGGGCAAGCTCGAGGCTTTCGAGACCTTCACCCTGCAGCGGCCGCGCCGCGACTGACTGGGTTCCTCTTTCCGGCGATCTTGTTGCGCGAGAGCGGCTATAGGGCAAATCCAGCAACAAGATCGCGGGAACGGCCGCCGTTGACGCCCGGCGGATACGAGATCATGCTTCGCCTTGTGTTCGTCGTGATCGTGGTCGCAGCGGTGGTAGGTCCATTGCTCGTCGTCTGCTACCTGATTGATCGCAGGGACCGTAAACGACGCCACAGCATCGCCGCACCGGACGTGATTTCTCGTGCGGCCCGCGATGCACGTTCAGATGCGCGAGCGATCGACGCAATGCCGAGCATGGTCAAGGACGTCTCCTGGATGGACGCGCACAGGCGAAAGCGCTAGCCAGGCCGTGGTCGGAAGACGCCGCCGATGAACGGAGCGCCGGTGGCATCAAGCTGACAGCTACCGGGTTTCGGCGCGCGCACGTCGGGCCGGCCCGACATGATCAGCAGGTGCCCTTGCCGATCGCACGCTCAACCGTCCGTGATGGATCGGTGCAAGCCGGCCAGACACGGTCGGCCAACCCCCGACGGCTGCTTGTTTCGCCGGCCGGTGTCGCACATGACCCGACGTGCCGCCGGGTGCCGATGACCGCCGAGTCGCAGCTGTGGGGCGAGATCACGTCCGTCCCCGCTGCGCTCGCGGCGCTGGCCGCGGGGCACGAGGTGCCATCGCTGCGCCGCATCGTGCTGGTGGGGCCGGCTGCCCGCCACTTGTGCCGCTGCCTGTCGGACTCTGTCTCGCCGCCTCTGGCCGGTTGAGCGGATCTGGCCGGTTGAGCGGATCTGGCCGGTTGAGCGGATCAGGGACGTACGTGCCGTGCGCTGCGGTTCATCTCTCGCAACTGGAACGCGGCGACGATCTCGGTGATGCCGCGGATCAGCGTGGCTGCGCCGACCCAGGCTACGAGCACGGTCACTGACAGGTTCCACGAACCCGCAGCCCAAAAGCCGAGCAGCAGCTCGGCGACGCCGCTGATCACGAGCAGCCACGTACCCGGCACGGCGTAGCTGACCGAGAACGCACTGATGATCGTGAACGAGCCGCGGAAGATCAGGTAGAAGCTCACCAGCGCGGCCAACGCGGTGAACGTATCTCTCGGGTGCACGAAAGAGACGATGCCGACGGCGAGGTACAGCGCCGCCAGAAGTACGTGAACGATCCGCCAGCCCCCGGTAGTGACCGTGCTGGCCAGCAGTTCGGTCACCGCCGACCCGATCGCCACGATGCCGAACAAGAGCGCAACTGCAGCCACCGTCGTGTAGTCGAACCGGAAGATGATGGCCGAGACGACGAGCCAGGCGACACCGGTGATGAGTAGCAGCCACCAGTTGTTGGTCGCGGCAACGGTGAACCGACCGAGTGGCCCGGCGCCAGTGGATTCTTCCGAGCCGACCAGCGCGGAACGTGACATTGCATTTCCCCTCTCGATGGGCAATCAGGGACGGGTTCAGCTGCCTTGACTTGTCGCCATCGCATCGGCATCGGCGCGCGCGAGCACGGCGTCGGCAATGGCGTACTCGGCTTCGTCGAGCACCGAGAGCGCGACCTGAACCGCGTACACGGCGTCCGCCTCGGCGTCGTCGGCCTGACGCTGCGCCTTCTTCACGTCGCGCTCGGCCCGGCGGTCCGCGTGCTCGGCGCGCATAGCGGAGAACCGGTCGTCGATGGCTGCGCGGGTGTCGTCCCACCAGGACTGCGCCTTGTCCCGATCTCCGGCGGCATCTGCCTGGGCCTTCGCCTTGGTTGAGCTCATCGAAGCCTGCAAGGCACTGCGTTGGTTGTCCAGATATGCCCGATTCCTCTCGCGTGCCGCAGCAACGAAGTCCTCGGTCTTCTTGGCGCGGTCTCCCAGCTCGGTGAGCTGTTCAGACAGTGGTTTCACGGCGTCCCCCTCTGGGCTGTGCGGGCCTTTGCTGTTGTCGTTGCACGCTATGAGCGGCGCGCGTTGTCGACACCGTGCTCGGCGCACAACGTTGGTCGGCGTCTTGGTGTCGGCGAACCGCTGCCGAGTTCGCGCCAGGTCGCGACCATGGGTGTCAACGGCGGCCCCAGGCTGTGACCCGCGCCATACCATGGATGGGTGGCGACAAGCTCCGACGCCCTCGGCCGCGAGCTATCGGCCGTGGGTTCGGCCGCAGGGAAGCGCCTGCTCGAGCTCACCGACGAGATCGGGGAGCTTCTCACGCGCGACATCCCCGAACTTCGCGGCGACGACATGGTGGAGAAGCTGCTGAACTCCAGCATCGAGGAGAACGTCGCCACCCTGCTGCACGTCTTCGAGCACGGGACGCCACTCGATGACGTTGACGCGCCCTCGGCGGCCGTCGAGTACGCCAAGCGGATCGCCCAGCGCGGCGTACCCATCGCCGCTCTGATCCGCGCCTACCGCATCGGACACGGCCGATTCGTGGCTCGATGTCTCGAAGAGCTGGCAACACGCTCGACCGATGCACAGGTGACGGCCGCAGTCACCGCCCGACTTCTCGATCTGAGCTTCCGATACATCGACCGCGTCTCCGAGCAGGTCGTGACCGTCTATCAGCGCGAACGCGACCGGTGGCTGCTGACCCAGTCAGCGGTGCGAGCGGCAAGAGTTCGCTCGCTGATTGCCAATGACGAGGTCGACCTCGACGCCACGGAGTTGGCGCTCGGCTACCGGCTGAGACAACACCATCTTGGTGTCGTCGCTTGGGTAACCGGTCCGGTCAGTGGCAGCGAGGGGCTGACCCGACTCGAACGTCTCGCGTCCGGTG
The DNA here is from genome assembly GCA_035261645.1 of Jatrophihabitans sp. Classification (GTDB taxonomy): domain Bacteria; phylum Actinomycetota; class Actinomycetes; order Mycobacteriales; family Jatrophihabitantaceae; genus Jatrophihabitans. The sequence continues at coordinate 16,194 of DATFTS010000541.1, forward strand.
CGGCTCGAACGCTGGGTGACCGAGGCCGGCCGCTTTTTGTGCCACGCGACGAGATACTGGCCTGGATCTGGCTTCCGCTGGACAGCGAGATTCCGCTGACCGGCGAGATGTTGGCCTCGGCATTCGACAACGGCGACGAGTCGGCGCGAATCGCGGTCGGAAGATCCGACTACGGCGTCGACGGGTTCCGGCGGACACATCAGGAAGCGGGACGTGCGCAGGCGCTTGCCCTCGCCGCCCGGCCGGGAACGCGACTCACCACGTTCGCCGAGGTCGGCACCGTCGCGCTGCTATGCGCCGATCTCTCCGCCGCGCGGAACTGGGTGTGGGCGACGCTGGGCGACCTCGCGCTCGACGAGGAGTCCCGGGCCAGGTTGCGCGAGACGTTGTGGACCTTCCTGTCCACTCGCAGCTACACCGTCACCGCCAACCGGATGGTGCTGCACAAGAACAGCGTGGTGTACCGGGTTCGCAAGGCCGAGGAAGCGCTGGGTGCGCCGATCGAGGAACGGCGCGCCGACCTGGAGCTGGCCCTGCGCGCCTGTCACTACCTCGGTCACGCCGTGCTTCGGCCGGCCCGCTCCGCCGCGGCGGCCCCGCCAGACCGGGCAGTCGCCGGCGTGGCTTCGGCGGTCTCTCACCTCTAGAACTGACTGCCCACTCGCGCAGCTAGTGAGCGGCCAGCTCCTGCTTCACCTGCCGCTCGACGAGCACCGGCACGAAGTCGCGAATCCGGCTGTCCGCGAAGGCGGCGTACCTGCCGTGGATGACCCGCTCGATCTCCTCCGACGACAGTTCCGGGAACTGCGACGCGACGCGCTCGGCGATCTTCGCCATGGCTGCCTGTTCCGCGCGGTCCCGTTGTCCTTGCTGGTCCGAACGGGTTGCGGTCCTCATCCGGCGCTCCCTCGCTTTTCCATGTGCAGACCTGTCCATGTGCAGAGTTGTGCCGACGTTCAGACAAACTTCATGCTCGCACCTGCATGCGCGGCACTGTCAACCGGGTGACACGGCCGTGGCACGATTGCGACGCGCGCTGTCCGCCGCAAAGTCGTTGCGCACGCAACGGGAATTCCGCCGCTACCTTCGCGGTTGACAGCGGCAAATGGACGACCCGGACGCCGCCGCGCGAGAGGCGTGAGATGACTGATTACGGACACGACCTGCAGTTCGGAACGTTCATCACGCCGCAGAGCCAGCGCCCTGAGTATGCGGTCGCCCTCGCGCAGCTCACCGAGCGCACCGGCCTCGACCTCGTGACGTTCCAGGACCACCCTTATCAGCCCGCCTTCGTCGACGCCTGGACGCTGTTGTCGTGGGTGGCGGCACAGACCGAGAAGGTGCACGTGGCGGGGAACGTGCTCAGCCTGCCGCTGCGGCCGCCTGCCGTTCTGGCCCGGGCAGCCGCCAGCCTCGACCTGCTCTCCGGCGGCCGGTTCGAGCTGGGTTTGGGTGCCGGCGCGTTCTGGGACCCGATCGCGGCCATGGGCGGCCCGCGCCGGTCACCCGCCGAGGCGGTCGACGCGCTCAGCGAGGCGATCGACGTGATGCGCGCAGTCTGGGACGTCTCGCAGCGCGGTGGCGTGCGGGTGGCCGGCACGCACTACCACGTGGTCGGCGCAAAGCGCGGCCCCGAGCCTGCGCACGACATCTCGATCTGGCTGGGCGCGCTGAAGCCCCGCATGCTGCGACTGATCGGGGCGAAGGCGGACGGTTGGCTGCCCAGCCTCGCGTACCTCAATGACGGGGACCTCGAGCGGGGAAACCGTATCATCGACGAGTCGGCTGCCGCGGCCGGACGCGATCCACGCGAGGTACGGCGGCTGCTGAACGTCAGCGGTGCATTCGCGCCAGAGGATGCCGGCTTGTTGCAGGGCCCGCCCGAGCAGTGGGTGCAGCAGTTGCTGCCGTTGGTGCTCGAACAAGGCATCAGCACCTTCATCCTCGCGTCCGACGACCCGCGTTCGATC
>DATFTS010000542.1:0-1872 GCA_035261645.1 Jatrophihabitans sp.
ACCTCGTTGGTAATACGCGTCGAGATCCGCTCCAGCACGTCGTAGGGCACACGCGCCCAGTCAGCGGTCATCGCGTCCTCGGAGGAAACCGGCCGCAGCACAACCGGGTGGCCGTACGTCCGTCCGTCGCCCTGCACGCCAACCGAACGGACGTCGGCCAACAGCACCACCGGGCACTGCCAGATGTCGCGATCGAGCCCGGCCGCGGACAGCTCCGACCGCGCGATCGCATCTGCACGGCGCAACACGTCGAGCCGTTCTGCAGTCACCTCGCCGACGATGCGGATGCCGAGGCCGGGTCCCGGGAAGGGCTGACGCCACACCAGTTGCGCCGGCAGTCCCAGCTGCTCGCCGACGCGCCGGACCTCGTCCTTGAACAGCGTTCGCAGCGGCTCGACGAGCGCGAACTGCAGATCGTCCGGCAGCCCGCCGACGTTGTGGTGGCTCTTGATGTTGGCGGTGCCGGCGCCGCCGCCGGACTCGACGACGTCCGGGTACAGCGTGCCTTGCACCAGGAACTCCACCGACTCGCCGGCCGCGACGATCTCACGCGCCGCGGCTTCGAACACCCGGATGAACTCCCGGCCGATGATCTTGCGCTTCTCCTCGGGATCGCTGACTCCCGCAAGCGCGTCGAGGAACTGCGCCGTCGCATCCACGACCTTCAGTCGGACGCCCGTCGCGGCCACGAAGTCGCGCTCGACCTGTTCCGCCTCGCCTTGTCGCAGCAGGCCGTGGTCGACGAAGACGCAGGTGAGTTGGTCACCCACTGCGCGTTGCACCAACGCGGCGGCCACCGCAGAGTCGACGCCGCCGGAGAGCGCACAGATCACCTGCTTGCCACCGACCTGAGCGCGAATCGCTTCCACCTGCTCGTCGATGATGTTCGCCTCCGTCCATGACGGACGGGCGCCGGCGATGTCGTACAGGAAGTGCCGCAGGATCTCCTGGCCGTGCTCGGTGTGCATCACCTCGGGGTGGAACTGCACGCCGGCCAGGCCGCGGTCCACGTCCTCGAACGCGGCGATCGGCGCGCCCGGCGAGCCAGCGGTGACGGTGAAGCCGGGCGGGGCGGCAGTCACCGCGTCGCCGTGGCTCATCCACACCTGCTGCACCGCGGGCAGGCCGCGCAGCAGCACGCCCGGCTGCGTCACCGTCAGCGATGTGCGGCCAAACTCCGAGGCACCCGTGTGCGCCACCTCCCCGGCAAGCCCCTGCGCCATCGCTTGGAAGCCGTAGCAGATGCCGAAGACGGGCACACCCGCGTCGAACAGCGCGGCGTCGGTGCTCGGCGCGCCCGGCGCGTACACCGACGACGGACCACCCGAGAGGATGATCGCCTTCGGCTTGCGCGCGATCAGCTCGGCGACGGGCGTGGAGCTGGGGACGATCTCGGAGTAGACGTGCGCCTCGCGCACCCGCCGCGCGATCAGCTGCGCGTACTGCGCCCCGTAGTCAACGACAAGGACGAGATCCTGCACCGTTCCGCCTCTCCGGCCCTCAGCGTGAGTGCCGCTGCTGCCCAATTGTTCCAGCGAGCCGATCGCCCGCGCGTAAGGACGGCCCGACGGGGGATCACCAGGGGAAGCGGAGTCCGGTCATCTCTTCGCTCACTTGCCAGAGGCGGCGAGCGAGCTTCTCGTCCTGTGCGTAGGACGACAGCCGCGCCGGACCGATCGGTCCGCGCGTCTCGCCCAGCCACTGGGGCCCGGTGTATGAGCCCGGCTCGGCGGCCGTAGCCGCGTAAAGAGTCGCGCGCGCCCCTGCCGCCGCAGACTGCGTGAAGATCTTCACGAACATCGGTGCGGCGAGGCGCATGAATTGACTCGCGCCCATCCCGTCCCGGTCACCGAAAAGACCGGTGGCCGAGAC
>DATFTS010000543.1:0-3421 GCA_035261645.1 Jatrophihabitans sp.
GCGCAGGAGGCTGCGCCCAGCCTTTCCTGGCTTAGGGACGCTGGCGTTCGCGCTGGAGCGTCCCTAGTGGAGGAAGAGCCGAGCGGTGCGCCGAGCCTTTCCTGGCTTGGGGACGCTGGCGTTCGCGCGCCAGCGTCCCTACCGGAGGAAAAGCAGAGCCCGGATCAGGTGATGTCGCGGTTCATCGAGTAGGCGGCGCCGAGGATCGCGGGGACGAACGCCCACAGCAGGAGGACGACCACGCCGCCCCACGTCGACAGCAGATGGACGCCGTTCACGGTGTTGTCGCCGTGCGTGTAGAGGATCGCTTGCGTCGCGCCGTTGGGCGTGTACGGCCAGGCCTTCTTCACCACCGGAATCGCTAACAGGATGTTCTCGATCACGACCAGGAAGATGATCCCGACGACCACCGCGACGATCTGGTTGCGCAGCAGCGCGCCGATGCCCAGACCCACGATCCCGAAGAGGGCGAGCACCCCGAACGTGCCGACGATCGCGTGCTGCACCTGGCCGTTGCTCCACACGACGTCGACGTTCTTCGTGCTCAGCCACGGAACGCCGACCGCGGTTTCTGCGACCAGCGCCGCGACCGAGTAGAGGACACCCACGATCGCGTACGTGATCATCTTCGCGGTGACGATCGCCCATCGGGACGGCGTCTGCAGCACCGTGGTGGTGATCGTCTGGTAGCGGAACTCGGTGGTGACGCCGAGAGCGCCGAGGGTGAACAGGACGACGTACCCCGGCGAGGACGCGAAGCCGGCGAAGAGATCCGGCACCTTGTCCGAGCTCCGGATGCCGTCGCGCGGGGCGATCTGGGCCACGGCCAGCAGCGCGCCGATCGCAATCGTCGCCATCAGGAGCCAGAACCACACCTGAGTGGTGCGGAACTTCAGGAACTCGGCGCGGACGAGCCGGATCATCGGGTCACCCCCGGCTGTTGGGGGTCGGTCGCCCGCCCGTCGGTCGGCGGCTCGTCCTGCGTCAGCGAGAAGAACAGATCTTCGAGGTCGTAGCGCTGGCCGCTGAGCTCATGTAGTTCTACGCCGGCCTGGAAGGCGAGGTGCCCGAGCTGATCGGTGGTCAGGCCCCGGACGCGCAGCGCGCCGGGGCCTAATTGCTCGACCTGCACCCGCTGACCGGTCAGCGCCTGGTGCAGTCCCTGCTCGTTCGGCGAGCGGACCAGCACCGAGTCGGTGCCCGCGGTGAGCTCTTCGATCGATCCGGCACTGACCAGCCGCCCGCGGTTGAGGATGACGACGCGGTCGGCGACCTCCTGCACCTCGTTGAGCTGGTGACTCGAGACCAGAACGGTGCGTCCCTCGCCGGCCAGATGGCGCAGCAGTCCGCGCAGCCAGCGGATGCCGTCGGGGTCGAGCCCATTCGCCGGCTCGTCCAGGATGACGACGCGCGGCTCGCCGAGCAGCGCGGCAGCAAGAGCCAGCCGCTGCCGCATCCCCATCGAGTAGGTGCGCACCTTGCGGCGCGCAGCGTCGGCCAGGCCGACGAGCGCGAGCACCTCGTCGGCGCGCCGCTCGGGCAGCCCGGCAACGGTGCACATGACGCGCAGGTGATTGCGGGCGGTACGGGCCGGATGGAAGCTCGACGACTCCAACGCCGCGCCGACGGTCCGGCTCGGGTTCGGCAGGTGCCGGTAGGGCCGCCCACCGATCGTCGCCTTCCCCGAGGTGGGGTGCACGAGCCCTAGCACCATCCGCAGCGTCGTGGTCTTGCCGGCCCCGTTCGGGCCCAGGAAGCCGGTGATCGAACCGGGTTCGACGGTGAAGCTCAGCTGGTCGACAGCGCGGATCCGGCCGCGGAACACCTTGGTCAGGTGGTCGACGACGATCCGGCCGTCCGGCATGGCCGCGGTCACGCCAGCTCCGGGATCACTCTGCTCGCGAACAGGTCGATGCTCGAGCGGTCGTATGAGGCGTCGGCGAAGTAACCGATCGCGTAGGTCATGCCGAGCTTCTCGGCGTCGCGCAGCCGCTGGACGAGCTGCTCCGGGGTCCCGACCAGGGGGCCGTTCTCGAACATGTTGCGGTAGCGCTCGACCTGCTCGGCCGGCACCAGCTTGGCGTAGTGGTCGATGATCCAGTCCAGCTTGTCGCGGACGTCCTTCTCGGTCTCGCCGATGACCACGTTGTAGTCGGCGGAGCGGATGATCTCGTCGAAGTCGCGCCCGAGGTCGCGGCAGTGCTGAGCGAGGACCTCGGACTTGCGCTTGAACGTCTCCGGCGTCGGATCGAAGTTCGTGTACTGCGCGTACTTGGCGGCGGTGCGCAGCGTCTTCTTCTCCCCACCTCCCGCGATCCACAGCGGGATACCACCGTCCTGGAGCGGCAACGGACGGACGATGGCGCCGTCGACCTGGTAGTGCTTACCGTCGAGCGTCGCCTTTCCCTCCGTCCACGCCTGGCGCATGATCTGCACGCCCTCATCCAGCATTGCGAGGCGCTCGCCGGCGCTCGGGAAGCCGTAGCCGTAGGCACGCCACTCGTGCTCGTACCACCCGCCGCCGATGCCCATCTCGATCCGGCCGCCGGAGATGACGTCGCAGGTGGCTGCCACCTTGGCCAGGTAGGCGGGGTTGCGGTAGCCAATGCAGGTGCACATCTGGCCGAGGCGCACCCGCTCGGTCGTGGCGGCGAACGCGGCCATCAGCGACCACGCCTCGTGGGTGGCCTCCTCCGTCGGCACCGGCACGGTGTGGAAGTGGTCGTAGACCCAGATCGACTCCCAGGGACCCTGGTCGACGTGCCGGGCGATGTCGAGCATCACCCGCCAATGCTCTGCGGGCTCGAAGCCCACAAGGTCGAGACGCCAGCCCTGCGGGACGAACACTCCGAAGCGCATGAATGCCACCCTATTGGGAAGGGCAATCATGCGATCGTCGTGCTGGGGACGGGTGGGTGAATGCGGCTCGATGCGGCCGAGGCGCGGCAGCGGTTCGCGAGCGCCCGGGTGGCGAGGCTCGCGACCGCCTCAGCCACGGCCCGTCCGCACATCGTCCCGATCGTGTTCGCGCTGGCCGGTAACACGCTGTATTTCGCGGTCGACGCCAAGCCGAAGTCCACGACGGCGCTCCGACGCCTGGCCAACATCGCCGAGAATCCGCACGTCTCGGTGCTCGCAGACCGTTACGAAGACGATTGGACGCAGCTGTGGTGGGCGCGCGCTGACGGCGTCGCGCGATTGGCCGAGAGCGACGAGGCCGGGACCGCGGTACGACTGTTGACCAAGCGGTACCCGACCTACGCCGCCGACCCGCCTCCCGGGCCGGTTGTTGCGGTGACCGTGCGTCGCTGGTCCGGCTGGGCAGCGGCGTCCAGCGGGGTCACCAGTTCATAGGTGGGGTTCGCGATCGCCAGATGACCGCGGTACTCGCCGACGCGGCCGGTGGCGCGCAGTGTGGCGC
>DATFTS010000544.1:0-3505 GCA_035261645.1 Jatrophihabitans sp.
CCAACTACCAGACCGCGCTGCACCTGATGCGCACCGGCGCCGCCGGCGTGATCATCGGCTACGGCGCACACCTGGGCTCGTCCACTCACTCGGTACTCGGCATCGACGTGCCGATGGCGACCGCGCTCGTGGACGCGGCGGCCGCGCGTCGTGACTACCTGGACGAGACCGGCGGGCGCTACGTCCATTTGATCGCGTACGGCGACCTCGCCACCGGTGGGGACATCGCCAAGGCGCTGGCCTGCGGCGCCGATGCGGTGATGCTCGGCGAGGCGCTCGCCCTTGCCCGCGAGGCTCCCGGCGGCGGCCGCTATTGGGACGCCACCGCGTCGCACCCACGCGTCCCTCGTTCGGCCATCGTCGACTTCGGCGACACCGACGACGAGCGACCGTCGATGGAGGAGTTGCTCCTCGGTCCCACCGCCGACGCCACTGGCGAGCGCAACCTGTTCGGTGCGGTTCGGCGGGTCATGGGCAAGTGCGGCTACTCCACCGTCAAAGAGTTCCAGAAGGCAGAGCTGATCGTGACCGGAGGTCGCTGACGTGACGTCAGGCGGGAACGCGAAGAAGCCCTTGCGGCTCGGTTACAAGGCGTCGAACGAGCAGTTCCCGCCGCGCGAATTGCTCGACTATGCCGTGCTGGCCGAGGAGTGCGACTTCGACTCGGTGTTCGTCTCCGATCACCTGCAGCCGTGGCGGCACGACGGCGGCCACGCGCCGTTCGCCATGTCGTGGCTCGGTGCGCTCGGCGCGAGCACGTCCCGCATCACGATAGGGACATCGGTACTCACGCCGACGTTCCGCTATCACCCGGCGATCGTGGCGCAGGCGTTCGCAACGTTGGGCTGCCTGTATCCGGGACGGGTCGTGCTCGGCGTCGGCAGCGGCGAGTCGATGAACGAGGTGCCGCTCGGCATCGAGTGGCCGGACAGCAAGGAGCGCTTTGCGCGCTTCCGCGAGGCGATCAAGCTCATCCGCAAGCTCTGGACAGAAGACCGGGTGACCTTCGAGGGCGAGTACTACCGGACCGAGCGCGCGACCATCTACGACAAGCCCGAGCAGCCGGTGCCGATCTGGATCGCGTCGTCCGGCCCGGCCGCGACCCGTTTCGCCGGGCGGCAGGGCGACGGTTGGATCACCACGTCCGGCAAGGACCCCGCGCTGTACACCGAGACGCTGCTGCCGGCGATCGCCGAAGGCGCCGCAGCCGCGAACCGCTCGGTCGACGACATCGAGATGATGATCGAGGTCAAGGTCTCGTTCGACCATGATCGGGACGAGGCGATGCGCGCCACGAAGTTCTGGGGCGCGCTCGGGTTGACGCCGGAGCAGAAGGCCGGTGTCGAAGACCCGGTGGAGATGCAGCGGCTGGCCGACGAGCTCTCCGTCGAGCAGACGGCGAAACGGTTCATCGTCTCGACCGATCCGGACGAACACGTCGAGAAGATCAAGACCTACATCGACATGGGCTTCAACCATCTGGTGTTCCACGCGCCCGGCCCGGACCAGGCGAAGTTCCTCAAGCTCTACAGCGCGGAAATACTCCCGCGCCTTCGGGCGCTGTGAGGGATATGCCGACCGCGGATAGCGCTGCACGTTCCATGGGCACGACGACGGCGATGGGCGGGGCGACGGCGTGACTGAGGCGTGGTCGAACGCGCTGCGCAGGGCATTGCGGCGCGCGCGCGACGGTGTGAGTCTCGATCCCACGGAGGCAGAGACCCTGCTCTCTGCGCGCGGCGACGCGCTGGCCGATCTGTGTGCGTCGGCGGCTCGAGTGCGCGATCAGGGGTTGGCCGATGCGGGCCGTCCGGGGGTCATCACCTACTCGCGGAAGGTGTTCATCCCGCTCACCCGGTTGTGCCGCGATCGCTGCCATTACTGCACGTTCGCCACAACGCCGAACCGGCTGCCGGCGCCGTTCCTGTCACCCGACGAGGTGCTCGCCATCGCGACGCAGGGGGCGGCGCTGGGCTGCAAGGAAGCGCTGTTCACGCTCGGCGATCGTCCTGAGCTGCGCTGGCCCGCCGCCCGTGAGTGGCTGGACGCGCACGGCTATGACTCCACGCTGGCCTACGTCCGCGCGATGGCGATCATGGTGCTGGAGAAGACCGGCTTGCTGCCGCATCTCAACCCGGGCGTCATGTCGTGGGCGGAGTTGCAGAGGCTCAAGCCGGTGGCGCCGTCGATGGGGATGATGCTCGAGACGACGTCGCGACGGCTGTTCGAGGACCCGCACGGCGCGCATTACGGCTCACCGGACAAGGACCCCGAGGTGCGGCTACGCGTGCTGGAGGACGCCGGCCGCTCGTCGATTCCGTTCACCACCGGTTTGCTGATCGGCATCGGTGAGACGGCCGCCGACCGCGTCGAGTCGCTGTTCGCGATCCGCCGCATCGCGCGCGCGTACGGCGGCATTCAGGAAACGATCATTCAGAACTTCCGCGCCAAGCCGGACACCGCGATGGCGCGGATGCCCGATGCGCAGCTGGGTGAGCTGGCCGCGACGGTAGCCGTCGCTCGCCTGGTTCTGGGGCCGCGCATGCGCATCCAGGCACCGCCGAACCTGATCGGCGAGGAGTTCCGGCTGCTGCTCGAGGCAGGCATCGACGACTGGGGCGGCGTATCGCCGCTGACGCCCGACCACGTCAACCCCGAGCGGCCGTGGCCGCAGATCGACGCGCTCGCGGCGCACACCGCAGCGGCCGGGTTCCGGCTGGTCGAGCGGCTGACCGTCTACCCGCGTTACGTCCGGACGGGTGAACCGTGGCTCGATCCGCGGATCATGCCGCACGTTCAGGCGCTCGCCGCTGCTGACGGGCTGGCCCAGCCGGACGCCGCGTTGGCCGGCCGGCCGTGGCAGGAGCCGGACGAGGCATGGCGCAGCGCCGGGCGCACCGACCTGCACACCGCGATCGACACCGAGGGGCGCAGCGACGACCGGCGCGGCGACTTCGACAGCGTCTACGGCGACTGGGCGACCGTCGCCGAGCAGGCACGGCGCACCGGCAGCCTGGCGCGACTCGACTCTGACGTCGCGGCAGCCCTGCGCGCGGCAGAGCGCGACCCGGGCAACCTGTCGGACGAGCACGCGCTGGCGTTACTGCACTGCGACGGAGCCGAGCTTGACGCCGTGTGCGATCTTGCCGACACGCTGCGCGGGGACACCGTTGGCGACGACGTCACCTACGTGGTGAACCGCAACATCAACTTCACCAACGTCTGCTACACCGGTTGCCGGTTCTGCGCCTTCGCGCAGCGGCGCACCGACGCGGACGCGTACACGCTTTCCATGGACGAGGTCGCAACTCGGGCGCAGGAGGCGTGGGAGCTCGGCGCCACCGAGGTGTGCATGCAGGGTGGCATCCACCCCGATCTGCCCGGCACGGCGTACTTCGACATAGCGCGTGCGGTCAAGCAACGTGTGCCACAGATGCACGTGCACGCGTTCAGCCCGATGGAGATCGTCAACGGCGCCGCACGGACCGGTTTGTCAGTGCGCGAC
>DATFTS010000545.1:0-8507 GCA_035261645.1 Jatrophihabitans sp.
GTAGACCTCGCCGTCCTCCGTCCCTGCCGCTGTCAAGGAAAACAGCGGCTGGCTCGCTCGTCCGTCGCGGTGCCCGGCGAGGCCGGGCCAGCCGGCCCACCCCTGCGCTCTGGTCGGCAGCATCGTGACCGGCGCAGGGGAGTCGTGCGTGGGATCCGGCGAACCCGCCGCCGGAAGCGTGGCCAGTTCGTCTTCATCGAGCGCGCCCAGATCGGCGCCCCAGTGGACGAGCCGCGGCAGATCGGTGCCTCGCACATCCAGGATCACCATCACCCCGGCCTGGCGCAGGATCGTCCAGGGCGGCGCCGTCATCCCTTCGACGAACCGAGCGCTAGCCCGGCGATGAACTGCCGCTGCAGCAGCACGAAAACGACCAGGGTGGGGATGGCGGCCATCAGTGCCGCCGCACCGATCACGTTCTGGTTGGTGACGAACTGGCCCTGCAGGTTCTGCAGCGCTGACGTGATGGGTCGCTTGTTGCCGGTGGAGATCAGCGTGATCGCCCAGAAGAAGTCGTTGTAGATCCACGTGGTCAGCAGGGTGGCGAGCGCGGCCAGCGCCGGACGACACAGTGGCATGGTGAGCCGCCAGTAGCGGGTCCACAGTGACGCACCGTCGACGATCGCGGCCTCGTCCATCTCCCGCGGAATCGTCTTCATGTAGTTGCTGAGCACGAAGACGCAGAAGCCCAGCTGGAACGACACGTTGATGACGATCAGCCCGAACTGGGAGTCGTACAGCAGGCCGCGGCTGTTCAGGAAGTGCGGCACGTGGATGGCCAGATAGATCCGGTACAGCGGCGTGATGATCACCTGCTGGGGAAGCAGGTTGCCCGCGGTGAACAGGATGAGCATCGCGACGTTGAACTTGACGCCGATGCGCGAGACCGCGAACGCGGCACCGGACGCGAGCGCAAGCGTGATGACCACCGCGGGCACGGTGATGGCCACGGAGTTCACGAAGAAATGCCACATGTTCGACTGGGTCCACGCTTCGGAGAAGTTCGACAGCGTGAGCCGGTGGGCGATCGAGACGTATCCCAGCCGGTCGGTCTCCTCCTTCGGGCGGAGCGCGACGTACAAGGCGAACAGGATCGGGACGACCCAGAGGATCGTCACGCCGATCATGAACACATGTGCCGAGATGCGGCCGACGCTGGGCCGGCGACGGTTCGGTCGCGTGCGCGGCACGGCGCGCGCGTCCGTCATGGCGTCGGTGACCGTGACCGCCATCACCGCTCCTCTCGCCGGAACGCCTGCCACAGGAACATCGAGATCGGCACCAGCGAGATGACCAGCAGCACGACGCCGAGCGCCGACCCGAACCCGATGCGTTGCGTCTCGCCCACGATGCTCTGCGTCACCGAGACCGAGAGCAGTTCGAGCCCGCGCAGCGGGTTGCCCTTGCTGGTGATGTAGACGAGGTCGAACGCGCGCAGTGACTCGATCACCGTCACCACGAGGATCACCACGTTGATCGGGCGCAGCGTCGGGAACACCACCCGCCAGAAGGTCTGCCACGCGTTGGCGCCGTCGACGGTTGCGGCTTCCCGTAGCGACGGGTCGACCGCCTTCAGCCCGGCCAGATAGAGCACCATCACGTAGCCGGCCTGCCGCCAGCACGCCTCGACGAGGATCGCCCAAAGGTTGAGATGCGGGTTGCCCAGCCAGTCGATCTGGTTGCTGTTCTGGTTGCGGCCGATGACCGTGTTGATCAGGCCGCGGTCAGGCGCATAGACGAATTCCCAGATGATGCCGATGAGAGCGAGAGACAGCATGACCGGTAGGAACAGCAGGCTCTGGTAGATGCGGCTGCCACGGAGCCCGCGGTCGATGAGCACCGCGAACAACATGCCCAGCGGTGTGGCGACCAGGATGAACACGCCGAGCCAGATCGCGTTGTGCCGAACCGCGGGCCAGAACGCCGGATAGACCGTGAACGCTTGGTGGTAGTTCTGCACGCCGTAGACGCAGCCGGGCTTGGGCAGGCCCGGAAGGGTGTGGAAGGCGTTGCACGACTTCAGGTGAACCGGTCCTACGCCGGTCCACGACGTGAACGACAGCCCCACCGAGGCCAGCGCGGGGAACCAGACGAACGCCAGGTCCAGCAGTAGCGGGACACCGATCAGTGCGGCTAGTACCAGGCGGTCGCGTCTTGTCAGGATCCGCACACGGCGCCGGCGGCGACTCTTTGTCGCCGCCGGGCCGACCTTGGCCCCTGAGCCGGCGCCTGAGCCGGCCGCTGGGGTGGCCGCTGAGGTCATGACTGGAAGATGGACTTCGCCTGATCCTCAGCGCTCTTCTGGATCTTGCTGATGTTGGACGTGCTCGGGTCGTCGATGAAGCTCTGGATCAGGCTGATCATCGCGGTGGCCATGTCCGGCACGGTGTCGCGGTCCATGAACTGCGACACCGACTTGCAGGCGCTGATCGCCTCCACCGACTTCTTCTGGATGGCGTTGTACGTCGGGGCAACCAGGCCCTGAGCAACGCCGACGTCCCAGTGGTCGGTCTTGAGGAATGTCGCCTCGGCGTCGGCGCTGCCGATGTACTCGAGCACCTTCTTGGCCGCGTCCGGGTTGGTGCCCTTCTTCGGCAGGATGAAGCCGTCGGTCGGCGCGTCCATGAAGTCCTGCGCCCACTGCGGGTTGATCTCCGGGTAGGGGAAGAAGTCGAGGTCGGCCAGGTTCTTCGCCGAGTAGTTGGCGGCAACCTGGTTCGAGCCCTGGAACATCATGCCGGCCTGCTTGTTCTCGAGCGCGGTGGCGGCGTCCTGCCAGATGCGGCCGTTGGCGCTGTTCTGTAGATAGGGCATCAGTTCCTGCCACTGCTTGAAGACGTCGGTCACGCCCTTATCGGTCCACGGCACTTTGTGCTGCATCAGGCGGATGTGGTAGTCGTAGCCGTTGATCCGCAGATTGAGGATGTCGAACGTGCCGAGTGCCGGCCAGCCGTCCTTCTCGGCGAACGCCAGCGGGATCAACTTGTCCTTCTGCATCTGCTTGCACAGCGAGATGAACTCGTCCCACGTCTTCGGGATGGTGTAGCCGTTCTTCTGGAACGTGCTCTTGTTGTAGAACACCACCCACGGGTAGTTGTAGATCGGCACCAGGTAGTACTTGCCGTCGGCCCCCTTGGACAGTGCCTTGGTGGCGTCGTTGAAGTTGCCGCCGATCTTGTCCCACACGTCGTCGATGGGGCTGAGCAGGTTCTGGGCCGCGAAGAACTGCAGTCGGTAACCCGCGAACCAGGTCGCCAGGCTGTCCGGCGTGCCTTGGAGGTAGCTGCTGATGTTGTTTTGGAAGGTGTTGTGGTCGACCGTGTTGACCGAGACCTTGACTCCTGCCTTGGACGTCGCGTTGCTGATCAGTGACGCGAAGGCCGCTTTCGGCTGCGGGTCTGAGTAGTTCGACCCGAAGGTGATGCTGCCCCCGCCCGATGCCGCACCGCCACTGCCCGATGTGGTCGTACCGCCGCCCGGTTTCCCGCTGCTGCTGCAGGCGGCGAGCACCGCCCCGGGCACCGCGCTCAGCGCCGCGGCGCTCGCGATGCCCTTCAGCACCGAGCGCCGGTTGACGCCGGATGAGCCGGCGAGAGAATCGGACAGGTCGGGCATTACTACCTCCTACGGCTCACAAATGCCAGGAAGAGCGTCGACGTTTAGCACAACTTCCAACGCGATCCATCACAACCACCCAAAGCAAAGTCTGGGTGTCCGGAAATGTCAAGGGTCGTGGCAACACGTGCACGGACCGTTATCTCACCGAGTCGTCACCCCTGAGACGCGCGGCGGCGGCCTCCGGAGTGACGTCGTTGATCCACACGCCAGCGCCTGACTCCGAGCCGGCCAGGTACTTCAGCTTTCCCGGCGCGCGGCGAATGGTGAGGATCTCCGCAGCCAGGTGCCAGTCGTCACGGTCGAGGTGCACCGGCGCCTGCTGCCAGCCGGCGATGTAGGGCGTCTTCGGCGTGCCGGGCACACCGGTGCCGAAGAGCTGATCGAACCTGCGCAAGACGTCGAGATAGATCCGCGCCAAGTCGTCGCGATGCGCGTCGTCCAGCGCAGGCAGGTCCGGTAGGTGCGCCTGGGGGACGACGCGCACCTCGTACGGCCAGCGTGCGGCAAAGGGCACGTAGGCGACCCAGAGGTCGGACATGGCGACGATCCGCTTGCCTGCTTCCAGCTCGGCGCGCAGCAACGTGCACTGCAGGCAGGCGCCGGTGCGCTCGCGGTAACGGCGTACGGTCTGCGCGGCGTGGAAGAAGCGCGGCGGGACGAACGGGTAGCCGTAGATCTGCCCGTGCGGGTGGGTCAGCGTCACGCCGATCTCCTCGCCGCGGTTCTCGAAGCAGAACACGTACGCGATCGACTCGTGCGCGGACAGCTCGACCGTGCGATCGGCCCAGGCGTCGATCACGGTGCGGGCGTGGCGCGGCGTCAGTGACGAGAAGGAGCCGTCGTGCTGCGGGGTGAAGCAGACGACCTCGCAGCGGCCGGTGCCAGGAGCTGACCAGAACGGCGGGTCGTTGACCTGCGGGACCGTCTCGCCCGCCTGCAGCGAGAACGACGGGAAGCGATTCTCGAAGACGACCACTTCGTAGTCGGCGGCCGGAATCTCGGTGTTCTTGCCCTCGTGCGAGGGGCACAGCGGGCACAGATCGGCCGGCGGACGGTACGTGCGCGTCTGCCGATACTCCGCGATCACCGTGTGCGTATGGAACAGCGGATCCCACCGCACCTGCGAGGTGGTCGAAGTGGCGGGAAGGTCCGTGCGCAGGTCGGGTGCGCTGCGGTCCTGGCCCGGTTCGGCGTCGAAGTAGAACAGCTCCCGGCCGTCAGCCAAGAAGCTCTGCTGCCGCACGGTCACAAGATCACGCCACCTGCTCGTCATGGACGGTGACCAACGTGCCGACCCGCTCTTCCAATGCGCGGGCGGCGTCGCGCGGCAGTTTGTCGTCCGTGACCAGCACGTGCGCCGCGGTGAGGGGTGCGATGTCGGCCAGCCCGACGACGCTCCACTTGGACGAGTCGGCGAGCACGATCACCTCGCGAGCGGCGGCGATGAGCGCCCGATCGGTGGTCGCCTCGGCCAGGTTCGGCGTGGTGAAGCCGGCGTGCTCGTCCATGCCGTGCACGCCGAGGAACAGTTGATCGACGTGCATGGTGGCGATCGTCCGGTCGGCGACCGGCCCGACCAGCGCCGCGCTGGGGGTGCGCACCCCGCCGGTGAGGATGACGCCTACCTGGTTGGCCGGGTCGAGGGTCGCGATCGCGTCGGCGACAGTGGTGGAGTTCGTCACGACCGTCAGCCCAGGGATCGTCACGATGAGACGAGCCATCGCCCATGTCGTGGTCCCTGCCGAGAGCGCGATCGCCGCGCCGGGACGGATCAACGTCGCGGCGTGAGCGGCGATCGCGTTCTTGGCCGATTGCTCGAGCTGGCTCTTGACCGCGAACCCAGGCTCGTGTGCGACCTGACCAGCCAGCACCGCTCCACCGTGCACCTTGTGCGCCAGCCCCTCGGTGACCAGCTGCTCAAGATCACGGCGGATGGTCATGTCCGAAACGCCCAGCAGCTCGGTCAGGGACGAAACCCTGACCGCTCCGGTGCGGCGAAGCTCGGCGAGGATGCGGACCTGCCGCTGATGCGCGAGCATGTGTGGCGCCCTTCGACTCGGTGGGTTTTCCCCCCACAGAGTCCAACACGATATAACAGAAAGAACCAGACCGGGGCAGCCCGAAGGGACAAATCGAGTGTCGCGAAGCCGTTGTACCTGGCGAGCGCCGGGCCGGGTGAACCTCATCGGCGAGCACACCGACTACAACGGCGGCTTCGCGCTGCCCTTCGCGATCGAACAAGCGTGCGTTGCCACGGCGAGCTCTCGCGGAGGCGACGGGGTGACCGTTGTGTCGCGTCAGCGCGCCGAGCAGGTGAGCGCGCCGGTGGCTGATCTGCGCAGTGCCGGCGCGGGCTGGGCGGACTACGCGCTCGGGGTCGTCTGGGCGATGCAACAGCGCGGGGTTGACGTACCCGGCGTCCTGATCGAGCTGGACAGCACCGTGCCTGCCGGTGCCGGCCTGTCGTCGTCCGCGGCGCTCGTGTGCTCGGTGGCCACCGCGTTGAACGACCTGCTTACGCTCAAGCTTGGCGTCGACGAACTGCTCAGCGTGACGCGCAGCGCTGAGAACGACTTCGTCGGTGCACCCACCGGGGGTCTTGATCAGCTTGCCGCGCTGCGTTGCACGCCGCGGCACGTGCTGCTCTGTGACATGCGCAGTCTGGAAGTTCGGCAGGTGCCGTTCGATCTTGCCGCCGCCGGGTTGCAGATGCTGGTGATCGACACGCGGTCGGGGCATCGGCATGCGAACGGCGAGTACGGCAAGCGTCGCGCCGCCTGCGACCAGGCCGCACGACAGTTGGGGGTTACGTCGCTGCGCGAGATCGATGTTGTCGGCCTTGACGACGAGTTGGCGCAGCTGGACGACGTCGAACTGCGTCAGGTAGTCCGCCACGTGGTCACCGAGAACGATCGCGTCTTGCGCACCTGCGATCGCCTCGACGCCGGCGATCTCGCGGCGATCGGACCCTTGCTCACGGCATCGCATATGTCATTGCGAGACGACTACCAGGTGACGATCGAGGAGCTGGACATCGCCGTCGAGACCGCGTTGGCTGCTGGAGCGCTGGGCGCGCGGATGACCGGTGGTGGGTTCGGCGGCAGTGTGATCGCGCTCGTGCCGGCGGCTGACTCTGACGAGTGCGCACGCGCGGTCACGGCGGTGTTCGCCAGCCGAGGATTCAGCGCACCGGTGATCTTCCCGGCCGAGGCTGGTGCGGGAGCGGCGCGGGTCGACGCGTAGGCACTGACCCGGTCCCGCCTCAGCGGGAGAAGACGAGCAGCGCGTCGGGCACCGGACGCTGTCCGAACCAGTGCGGCACCCGATTGACGACGTGCAGGGCACCGGCGGTGCGCTTCACCATCGTCGTCGAACCGCCACCGTCGAACACTACGGACGAGTAGCAGTGCAGCGCGGCAGTGAGCTGGCCCAGCTCGCCGAGGGTGACGCCGTTGCCTTCGTTGACCCAGCTGAGCCAGCCGTCAACGGAGATCAGTAGGACGTGCATCTGGTCCTTGGACACGCAGAGGCCGGTCTCGGGGTTGATGCCACTCGTGCGCGCGCCGGTGCGGTCGTTGTAGGGCTTGCCGTTGAGGCGAAGGATCCGGCCGGCCGAGATGAAGTCGGTGACGGGCACGCCTCGTGGAGTGCTGATGTTGGCCTGTATGCGCAGCCGCTTGCCGGCGAGCCCGTGCGACTGCAGCCACTTGCCGCTGGTGCCACAGCCGACGAGCATGCGCTGCCCGATGGGCAGGCTGCCGAACCGGGTCAGGGAAGGGAAGATCCGCCGGACGGTGAGGACGCCGTTGCTGAACGGGCCCGCCACTGCCGGGCAGCGGCGCACCGAGACGTTCGTGAGTGCGGGCGTGAACATGGTGAGCGCGCCGTCACTCGTCGCGCCGATCGTGTTGATCCCGTACAGCGAGTGGCTGACGCCCGGCTTGCCCGCGCTCGTCAGCGAGGTGACGACGCCGTGCCAGGTGAGCGGGCCGATGCCGGCCTTGCCGTCCTTGCGAATGTAGAACTGTGAGGGACGATCGCTGTGCGGTGTCTTGACGATCCGTCCGTCGATGCCAATGCCGCCACGCGGTACGGACGTCGACCAGCTGAAGAAGTCGCCGTTGACGCCGGCCACCGCGCCGGTCCGGGCCGCGATGTCCTGGGTCACCTGGCGCTGGTTGAGCTTGCCGAAGCCGAGGCCCGGCTTGATCCGCAGCCCGCGCACGGTGAGATTCACCGACATGACCCACCCGTGCTGATACCCGTGGCTGTTGTGCCACGAGACCGACCAAAGCTGCAGGCCCTTGCGGATGGTGGTCTTGGTCGACTGATGCAGGAGGATGCCGCTGGCGCCGGCGGGACCACCCGGCACGGCGACGGTGGCGACCACGGCGGCTAACGCGGAAAGCACGATGAGCGCGGCACGCCGGACTGCCCTTGTCACGCCCCTCCCATCGGCTGATCTCCGCTTCACGTGAGCCGAAATCTCGCTGCGCGGATGCGGCGAGAGCCACCTCACCGATTGCGCAGACCCTATCGGCCGACCAACCCGGCGACCAGTCCAGCGATCTTGTTTCGCCGATCCATTTTCGAGGCCGTTCGCTTGGCGACCAGCGGCTCAGCGCCCTTGCCGCCGTCGGTTCGGGTTCACGCGCGGGTCGGTGCAGCCGCCGGGGTGTACGCCGCACGAAAGCCGTCCCGCCACGTGGGATAACGCAACGTCCAACCCAGGTCTCGCTTGGCCAGCGCGTTCGACGCGCCACGCGACTGGGTGCCCATGATCACTGCAGCCTCACCCGCGACGAGGCGTGCGAGCCACTTCGGAGCGTGGCGTGGCGGCTTAGCGCCGAGCACCGTCGAGAGCACCGGCAGCCACTCGCGCACTGCAG
>DATFTS010000546.1:0-7406 GCA_035261645.1 Jatrophihabitans sp.
GGCAAAGAAGGCCGCCAAGAAGTCGGCCGCGAAGAAGTCCACACCGGCCCAGAAGGCGGCGAGCAAGAAGGCGGCGAGCAAGAAGGCGACGGCGAAGAAGGCCGCGACCAAGAAAGCCGCTACGAAGAAAGCCGCTACCAAGAAAGCGACCAAGAAGGCCACGAAGAAGTCTGCGACCAAGAAGGCCACGAAGAAGTCGGCAGCCAAGAAGAAGTGATCAACCGCCGTGCGGCGCCGAGGCTCTAGCCCGGCGCCGCACTGCTGTCAGCGGACGGCGTCGTCGTAGTAGTCCATCGAGACGACGGTGCCGTCGACCACAGACAGTGCCCAGAAGGCGCCCTTGCGGGTCTCGCTGTCGAGGACGCCCCGGCCGAGCCGCTCGATCAGACCTGGGATGGTCTGGCCCTGGCTGCACACCACAGTCACGTGGCCCGGCTTGGCAAGCGCGAGCAGCGCGTCCTCCGTCGCCGCTGGCGCCTTGATGTATGCCTCGTCGCCGAACACCGGGTCGATGATCACCGGTAGGCCGAGCCGGTCGGCCAGCGGACGCACCGTCTCCACACAGCGCGCCAGATCTGCCGAGATGATGCGGTCGGGGCGGAACAGCGCAAGCAGGGTGGCAAGGCGGGCGGCCTGCGACTCGCCGGCGGGCTCCAACGGGCGGTCGCGGTCGCTACCGCGCCACTCGGTGCGCTTGCCGGCCTTGGCGTGGCGCACCAGCAGGATCATCGAGTCCGGGATCGGGACCTCGATGAACTCGGACATGATGCGCCGGTCGACGTCGTAGCTCAGCTGGTCGCGGGCATCCCTCGCCCGCAGCCACTTCACCGCATCCACCTCGGCGTTGGGCACGAACGTGCCCCCTACCCGCCGCATCACCCAGTAGGTGACCGCCTTCAGCCCTGCCGGTGTCGGATAGGTGACGGTGCCGATGCGCCGCGACACCGCTACCTGAGAGCCGAGTTCCTCCGCAACCTCGCGGACGGCGCCGATGAGCTCCACCTCGTCAGGTTCGAGCTTGCCCTTGGGCAGCGACCAGTCGTCGTAGCGCGGTCGGTGGATGATCGCGACCTCCACCTTGGCCTCGCCCGGCTGCCATACGACGCCGCCGGCTGCTCGTATGTCCGCGCTAGGCGCGCGCCGAGCCACGACGACCTACTCGCTTCGGACGGCCAGTCGCTTCATCACGAGCTCCTGGAAGTCGTTGTGGGCACCGGCGGAGCGTACCCATTCGCCGTCAGGTTGCAGGTCCCACGCCAACGTGTCGTCGTCGAACGCATCGTCCAGGAACCTCGCGAGGTGGGCGCGCGCGTGGCGATCGGTGACTTTGCACAACACCTCGACGCGTCGGTCGAGGTTGCGGTGCATGAGGTCGGCCGACCCGATCCAGTATTCCGGGTTGCCGTCCGCACCGAACTGGTAGATCCGCGAGTGCTCGAGGAAACGCCCGAGGATGGAGCGCACGCGGATGTTCTCCGAGAGCCCCGGGACGCCGGCGCGGATCGTGCAGAAGGTGCGCACCAGCAGTTCGACACGCACACCGGCTCGCGACGCGCGGTAGAGCGCGTCGATGATCTGCTCGTCGACGAGGTGGTTGGTCTTGAACCGTATGTGCGCCGGCCGCCCCTGACGTGCGAGCTCCATCTCGCGTTCGATGCGCTCGATCAAACCGGCGCGCAGGCCCTGCGGCGCGACCAGCAGCGAGCGGTATTCCGTTTGCCGCGAGTAGCCGGTCAGCACATTGAACAGGTCGGTGAGGTCGGCGCAGACGTCCTCGTCGGCGGTGAACAGGCTGAGATCTTCATATGCGCGCGCGGTCTTCGGGTTGTAGTTGCCGGTGCCGATATGCGCGTAGCGCCTGATCTGGTTGCCTTCCTGGCGCACCACCAGGGCCGTCTTGCAGTGTGTTTTGAGCCCGACGAAGCCGTAGACGACATGCACGCCTGCGCGCTCCAGCGCCCGAGCCCACTTGATGTTCGCCTGCTCGTCGAACCGTGCCTTGATCTCCACCAGGGCAACCACCTGCTTGCCGGCCTCGGCGGCGTCGATGAGCGCGTCCACGATGGGGGAGTCACCGGATGTGCGGTAAAGGGTCTGCTTGATGGCGAGCACCCGCGGGTCGGCGGCGGCCTGCTCGATGAAGCGCTGCGTGCTAGTGGCGAACGATTCGTAAGGGTGATGGACGAGCACGTCGCCGTCGCGCAGCGTGGCGAACACCGACTTCGGCGTCTCGCCCTCGGCGAAGCGTGGGTTGGTCGTCGGCACGAACGGGCGCTCCTTGAGCGCCGGCCGGTCGATCTCGTAGATCTCGTGTAGCGAGCTCAGGTCGAGCAGCCCGGGCACGCGTAGCACCTCGCTGGCGTCGACGTCGATCTCGCTCACGAGCAGGTCGACGACCTCGTCGTCGATGTCGTCGGTGACCTCAAGCCGTACGGCGGGCCCGAACCGGCGACGCATCAACTCACGCTCCAGCGCCTGCAACAGGTCCTCGTCTCGGTCTTCTTCGACCTCGAAGTCGGCGTTGCGGGTCACCCGGAACACGTGGTGCTCCACCACTTCCATGCCTGGGAACAGCATGGGCAGGTGCGCGGCGATGAGGTCCTCTAGCGGGAGGAACTCCGCCTCGACCGGGCTTTGCGAGACCACCACGAAGCGCGGCACGTTGTTAGGCACCTTGACACGTGCAAATCGCTGCACGTCATCGTCGGCGTTGCGCACCAGGACGGCCAGGTTGAGTGATAGCCCGGAGATGTACGGAAACGGGTGCGATGGGTCGACGGCGAGCGGCGTGAGCACCGGGAAGACCTTCGCCTCGAAGTAGGCGGCCAGTCGGGCCCGCTCCTCGTCGTCCAGGTCGCCCCAACGGCGGATGTGGATGCCCTCGTCGTCGAGCGCCGGCTCGAGGACGTCCCGGAAGCAGCGTGCGTGCCGCTGGACCAGTTCCTGGGTGCGTTTGGACAACGCGGCGAGCACCTCGCGCGGTGACAGCCCGTCCGCCGAGGTCACCTGGAGCCCCATGTCGGCCCGGCGCTTCAACCCGGCGACGCGCACCATGTAGAACTCGTCCAGGATGTCGGCGAAGATCGCGATGAACTTCACCCGTTCAAGCAGCGGGTGACTCGGATCCTCACCCTGTGCCAGGACGCGCTCGGCGAAGGCCAGCCAGGACAGCTCGCGGTTGCTGAACCGGTCGTCCGGGAGGTCTTCCACATGAACGGCGACCTCGGTCAGGTCACCTTCCGGCACCGAGTCAGCCGGGTCCATCGAAAGTGCGCGGACCGTCTCACTCATGAAGCCATGATGCCGCGTCAATGTGAACGGGCAATCGAATGGGCAATCCAGAGGCCCGGGCGAGCGCAACAGATGTG
The DNA here is from genome assembly GCA_035261645.1 of Jatrophihabitans sp. Lineage (GTDB taxonomy): Bacteria > Actinomycetota > Actinomycetes > Mycobacteriales > Jatrophihabitantaceae > Jatrophihabitans. The sequence goes on from DATFTS010000546.1 coordinate 3,369, forward strand.
GCCGGGCCGACGCCCAGCTCGGCGGCCGCCCGCAGGTCGTCGGCGGTGTCGACGTCGCAGCGCAGCCCCTGTGCGGCAGGTAGTGGCACGGCTGCTGACGCGTGTCGGGCGGCCGAGCCCTCGCCGAACGCCGGGTCCAGCGCGATCCCCGGTCGGGCCGTCAGCAGCGTCGTGCCGCTGCCCGCCGCGTCCGCGACGAACGAGCGGGGATGCTGCGCGGCCTCTGTGAGCGCTGCGGTCAGCTGCTCGGGGAGCAGGGCAGGCAGGTCGCCGACGAGCGCCGCAACTCCATCGTCAGGCCAGGTGCGCGCGGCGTAGTCGGCCGCCTCGATGAGGGCCGCGTTGAGCCCGGGCCGGGTCTGCACGATGGCGTCGGCCAGGCCGGGGAGGTCGGTCACCACGAGCACGCGGGCCGTCGCCTCAGCCGCTCGTGCGGCGGCCAGCGTGTCGCTGCGAATCGACTCGACCAGCCACCGGTGCGACTCGGCATCGTCGCTCGCCGGCAAGAGCCTCGACTTGGCTGCGGGCAGCGCCTTGGCCGGGATCACCACCGTCCAACGGATCACACCCGCGCTACCTCCGCTCTCGGGCGTGCTTCGCAACGGCGAAGCACGCCCGTCCGCGAGTCTACGAACGGGCGGTTGCACCGGCGCGGGCACCCGATGCGGCAGACTGCAACGCAAGGTCGAGAGGAGTCGGTGGGTGGCAAGGCTGCACAAGCTGCGCAGGCCGGGGTACGGCGAGAAGCTGAGCGCGCCGTGGCGCTTTGTTTGGCTCGTCCTCTACTACCCGGTTTCCGCGCTGTTCCGGCTCACGTACCGCAACATCGAGCGGATCCCGCAGCAGGGCCCGATGATCATCGTCACCAACCACGTCTCGCACATCGACCCGTTCCTGGTCGCCAAGTTCATCCTGGACGCGGCTCGCACACCCCGGTTCCTCGCCAAGGAGTCGATCTTCGAGGTGCCCGTGGTGGGCTGGGCGATGCGGAGCATGGGGCACATCGCGGTGAAGCGCGGGACCGTGGACGCCCGGCAGTCACTGGCCGCGGCAGTGGCGGCCCTGGAGAGCGGCAAGGCCATCGTCCTGCATCCGGAGGGCACCGTGACGCGTGACCCGGAGGGCTGGCCGATGATCGGCAAGACCGGGGCGGCGCGCCTTGCCATGCTCGCCCCCGACGTGCCGGTGATCCCTGTTGCGCAGTGGGGGGTGCAGGCGCAGTTCGACTTCTACAGGAAGAAGGTGAAGCCGTTCCCGCGGGCGCGTCACGTCATCTCGGTGGGCGAGCCGGTCGACCTCAGTGCGTACCGCGGCCGGCAACCGACGGCGAAGGTCCTGCACGATGTCACTGACACGATCATGCGCAGGTTGCGTTGTGACGTCGCGCAACTGCGCGGCGTCGAGGCGCCGACCGGCGACCTGTACTACTGGGTCCGGCAGTCGGAGAAGACGCAGAGCGACCAGATGCCGGGCGCTGAGCAGACGCCGGGCACCGATACGCCGGGCTCCGCCGCGTGAGCCGGGCCGCCGTCCTAGGCGCGGGGTCGTGGGGCACCGCGTTCGCCAAGGTGCTGGTCGAGGCCGGCAACGACGTCATCCTGTGGGCGCGCCGCCCCGAGCTCGCGGCGCAGCTCAACGCCGAGCACTGCAACCCCGACTACCTCCCCGACGTCGAGCTGCCAGCATCCTTGGTTGCCACGCACGACCCCGAGGTTGCGCTGCGCGATGCGGAGCTGGTGGCGTTCGCGATCCCCTCCCAGACGCTGCGCGAGAATCTGGTCACCTGGGCGCCGTGGCTGCGTCCGGACGCCACCCTGCTCAGCCTGATGAAGGGCGTTGAGCTCGGCACCACCAAGCGGATGAGCGAGGTGATCGCCGAGCTCACCGGTGCGCCGCCGGAGCGAATCGTGGTGCTGACCGGACCGAATCTGGCGCTCGAGATCGCGCAGAAGCAGCCCACGGCAACGGTGGTTGCCTGCGTCGACGAGGCGTGTGCCGCCGCGGTGCAGAAACTATGCAGTACCCCCTACTTCCGGCCGTACACGAACGTCGACGTCGTCGGCTGCGAGCTGGGTGGCGCGGTGAAGAACGTCATCGCGCTTGCCTGCGGCATCGGGCAGGGCATGGGGTTCGGGCACAACACCGTCGCGTCGATCATCACCAGGGGTTTGGCCGAGACGGGTCGGCTCGGCGAATGCCTCGGCGCCGACCCGCTGACGTTCGCCGGTCTGGCGGGCCTCGGCGACCTCGTCGCCACCTGCAACTCACCGCTGTCCCGCAACCGCAGCTTCGGTGAGCGGCTGGGCCTCGGTGAGTCGCTCGAGCAGGCGCAGGCGGCCACCCATGGCCAGGTGGCCGAGGGCGTGAAGTCCTGCCGCGCCATCCTCGAACTGGCGCGTCGGCAGGAAGTGGACGTGCCGATCACCGAAGCTGTCGAGGCGGTGTGTTTCGGCCGGATCACCCCCCGGCAGATGGTGGAGACGTTGATGTCGCGATCGATGAAGTCGGAGAGCTGATGGGGCGAGCGGAGCGCTTGCACGAAGGGCGTTATGAGTAAACGGATCAGGGTCGCGGTCGTGTACGGCGGCCGAAGCAGTGAACACGGCGTGTCGGTGGTGTCGGCGGGCAGCGTCATCTCCGCCATGGACCCGGACAAGTACGAAGTGCTGCCAGTCGGCATCACACCGTCGGGCCAGTGGATGCTGACCGAGGCGACGCCGGACTCCCTCAAGATCACCGGACGGACGCTCCCGGAGGTGGATAAGGGCACTGCGGTCGTGCTTCCGGCGGATCCGACTTCGGCGTCGCTCGTCGCGTTCGAACCGGGCCAGGCGGTGCAGTTCCTCGAGTCCGTCGACGTCGTCTTCCCAGTGCTGCACGGCCGCTTCGGCGAGGACGGGACGATCCAAGGGATGCTCGAGATGGCCGGCATTCCGTATGTGGGCGCCGGCGTCTTCGCCAGCGCCGCGGGCATGGACAAGGAGTACACCAAGGTTCTGCTGCGCGCGGCCGGCCTCGCGGTGGGGGAGTTCGCGGTCCTTCGGAAAGGCCAGCCGTACACCTCTGTCGACCTACGGCAGCTCGGCCTGCCCGTCTTCGTCAAGCCGGCCCGCGCCGGATCGAGCGTCGGCATCACCAAGGTCGATGACTGGTCCGAGCTCGACGACGCCGTCCAGGTCGCCTTCGGACACGACAGCAAGGTGCTCGTCGAAGCTGGCGTCGCCGGTCGGGAGATCGAGTGCGGGGTGCTGGAGAACGACCAGGGCCTGCCTGAGGCCAGCGCGCCGGCCGAGATCCGCATGCTGCCCGGGCACGACTGGTACGACTTCGAGGCGAAGTACCTCGACGACGCCTGCGAGTTCGACGTCCCGGCGAACCTGCCCGCGGAGATCACCGCGCTGGTGCAGGACATGGCCTGTCGGGCATTCGTCGCACTGGACGGCGCCGGCCTGGCCCGCGTCGACTTCTTCGTGACGCCGGACGACGAGGTGCTGGTCAACGAGGTGAACACCATGCCGGGGTTCACGCACATCTCGATGTACCCGCGCATGTGGGCTGCCTCCGGCGTGGACTACCCGACGCTGGTCGACCGGCTGATCCGGGCCGCATTGCGCCGCGCCGGTCGCTGACAGCGTGGCGGCGCGCGTACTGCGCCGCGATGTCCCGTCAGGCGCGCCGTTCGGCGAGTAGCCGGGCCTTCGCGGCGGAGAACTCCTCGTCGGTCAACGCACCGGCGTCGCGCAGCCGCGCGAGCCGTTCGAGTTCGTCGACGAGGCCGCGTCCGGCGGGCGTCGGGCGCTCCGCCACCGGCACTGCGTCGGGCTCGGCAAGCAGGGCGTGTCGCGGCGCTGGCGCTGGTGCCGGTGCCGGTTGGCCGGTGGCGGCCGGCATGGTGGAGTCCGGCTCGGGCGGGATCGGATCGTCCCTGTTGACCTGCGCACGCAGCGCCTCGTACTCGTCGCGCAGGACGCGCCGTAGCACCTTGCCCAGCATGTTGCGCGGCAGGTCGGCACGGAACTCGAATGCGGAGGGCACCTT
>DATFTS010000547.1:0-2513 GCA_035261645.1 Jatrophihabitans sp.
GACTCACTGGGAGGCAAGCCGCGACGCAGACCAAACGCCAACAGACCTAGCCAGCCACCCGCCAACTCGTCGTCGATTCGTCTTTCGCCCCGGCCAATCCAGAAGTGTCGATCCAAACACCCGGTACCCGTCGATTACACGTCACCCTAGATCGACACGACGAAATCGACACGACGAAATCGACACGACGAAACGGAGTCGCCCGATGAAGTACCTGATGCTGGTTACCTGGAACGCCGACGCGATGAACGAGCGGCCCGACCCGACGCCGGAGGAGCTGGCACAGCTCGACGACGAGAGCTTCCCCTGGCTTGACGACGTGCAGGCGCGTGGCGTGCGCCTCGACGGCGACATGCTGGCACCGCCACGTATGGCGGCGACGGTGCGCGTCCGTGACGGGCGCCAGGTGGTGACCGAAGGCCCGTTCATCGAGACGAAGGAAGCAATCGGTGGCTTCGACATCCTGGAGTGCGAATCCATGGAGGAGGCCATCAAGATTGCCGCTGCGCACCCTGTGGCGGCTAACGGCGCGATCGAAGTGCGCCCGTTCTACGGCAGCTGATCAGGAGCAGGCGGCGCAGTTGACGCGCGCACGATCAGTGTGCTGGCAAGCAGCCCGCTCGCGCCGTTCGCCTCATTGCGGATACGACGGGTGAGCACGTCGATCGCAAGCCGTCCCGCGCGCTCGCACGGCATCGCGACCGTGGTGAGCGCAGGGCTGCCCATCTGCGCCATCGGGATGTCGTCGAAGCCGACGATGCTGATCTGCCTCGGCACCTCGATGGCGCGGTCGCGCAGTCGGCTCTGCATGCCCAGAGCAACGAGGTCGTTGTAGGCCAACACAGCCGTCACGCGGGCTGCGACACAGGGATCTGCAGCCGCCAGGCCACCCTCGAACGTCGGGGCGAACGGCCCCAGCTCGACGACGTCGAGCCCGAGCGAACCAGCGCGCGCCTTGACGGCCCGTCGTCGCGCCCGGTTGGACCATGACGAGGAGGGCCCGTTCGCATAAGCAAGACGCTGATGACCAAGCGCGGCGAGGTGCTCGACGGCCTGTCGGGCACCACCCGCGTTGTCCATGACGACAGCCGGGACGCCCTCGATCCGCCGGTTCAACAACACTAGTGGCGTCTCCTGCGCAATGGCCGCGAGTGTCGCCTCTGTGGCACGGGACGAGCAGAGCAGCACGCCGTCGACCTGCTTCGACATCGCGCGGATGAGCTCCTCCTCGAGCCCGGGGTCCTCCTCGGCGTCGGCGAGGAACACCGCCAAGTCGGCCTCCCGGGCTCTTGCTTGCGCGCCTTTGAGCACTGCGGGAAAGAACGGGTTCGCCAGGTCAGGAACGATCAGCCCGATGTTGCCGGTGCGTCCGGTAATCAACCCACGCGCTGCCCGGTTGGGCTGGTAGCCCAGCATCCTTGCGGCGGCGAGCACCCGTTCGCGGGTGTCGCCCCGCAGCAGCTCCGGCATGGTGTAGGCACGCGACACCGTCGAAGGCGAGACGTTCGCCGCTCTGGCGACGTCGTGGATCGTCACACTCACCAGTCGAACATGCTTCCGTCGCGGAGCCGGTTCACCGGCAGGTATCTGCGCTCATACGGGTAGCGCTTTGCTGCTTCCTCGTCGAACTCGACGCCGAGTCCGGGCGCATCCGTCAGGTGGAGCATGCCGTCGTCGTAGTAGTAGCCGTGTCTGAACACCTCGTCGGCCGGCGGCAGGTGCGCCATGTACTCCTGGATGCCGAAGTTCGGGATCGAGATGTCAAGGTGCAGCGCGGCGGCGATGCCGATGGGTGAGACGTCGCCCGGGCCGTGCGAGCCGGACCGCACTCCGTACGTGTCTGCGTAATCGAAGATCCGCCGGGTGTGCGTGATCCCACCGGCGTGCGGCACTGCGGTGCGGATGTAGTCGATCAGCCGCTCGCTGATCAACGTCTGGCAGTCCCACAGCGTGTTGAACACCTCGCCGACGGCAAGGGGCGTCACCGTGTGCTGCCGGATGACGCGGAACGCGGCCTGGTCCTCGGCCGGTGTCGGATCCTCGAGCCAGAACATCCGGTACGGCTCGAGCGCCTTGCCGAGACGCGCCGCCTCGATGGGTGTCAGCCGGTGATGCGCGTCGTGCAGCAGGTGAAAGCCGTAACCCAGTCTGTCGCGCGTCGCCGCCACCAGTCGCGGCACGAAATCGAGGTACGCAGCGGTGTCCCACACCTCGGACGCCGGCACACCGCCGACCGCCGGCTCATAAGTGAGCCCCGCACCCGCCCGGATGCCGTACGTGCTGTCCAGCCCGGGGATCTTCGCCTGCACGCGGACGGCACGGTAGCCCGACTGGAGGAACTGCGCGGCGTCGTCGATCGTCTCGTCGATGTCCGCGCCACTGGCGTGGCCATAGATGGTGACGCCGTCGCGCGACCTGCCGCCCAGCAGTTGGTAGACGGGCCGGCCGGTCGCCTTGCCCTGGAGATCCCACAGCGCGATGTCGACGGCGCCGATCGCGGTCATCGTCACTGG
>DATFTS010000548.1:0-5861 GCA_035261645.1 Jatrophihabitans sp.
TCGACGTGCGCCAGGAAGGTCGGCAGGTTCTCGAGGTTGCGCCAGAACTCGTACACCTCGAGCAGCGGCCTGTTCACCGTTGTCGTGCCGGTCAGCTGCATCAGGTTCTCCCGGTGCGTGCGAGTGACGGCGGCATAGAGATCGGCCGCGGTGATGCCGGCGACGCCCGCCGTCGCAGCGATGGTGCGGCTCGTGCCACGACCGTTCTGGTTGCGCAACGCGCGGCCGAGCAAGGTCAGATCCATGGCGTCGCCGGCGACTCGACCCCACAGCCACGCCCGGCTGCGCATCCCCAGCAGTCCGCCGGCCATGGCCAGCTGACGCACGCCGACCAACAACGCCGCGGTTCGCTGTCGCGGACCGGAGCCCACCCCGACGGCTTCGCAGAACACGTCAGGCGCGGCGAGCGGTGGCCCGGCGAGCGCAAGACTGAGCCACCCGAGCGCGCTGCGGAGTGGATCTCTGTCCTTCGTCGCTTCGGAAGCGGGCCGGTCGATCCTGTGATTCGCCATCGGCGATCCTCGAGACGCTGGTCCCAGGCAGCTGTTGGCCCGTCATCTCGCGGAATACCCACCAGCCCGTGCCCTCAACCCGCGCCTGAGCGGATTGGCTCGCGTTCTGCGGTGATGCGACCTAGCGGCCGCCGAACTTGGCCACCCACGCGCGCGCGTCATCCGGCAGCCGGCCGTGCACCTGCGCGACTGCAGCCCAGCCGGCGACCATCTCGATGAAGCGCGTCGGGTTGTAGACGTCCTCTTCGTAGGAAAACAGATTGTCGCCCGCATAGTGCAAGATCGTCAGGTTCGGCGACTGGTGCAGGCTGGCATCGCCGGGATCAGGCATGACGTTCTGGATCTCGCAGACGACCCAGCCGCGCTCGGCGTCGATCACCGACCACGAGACCGGGAACGCGATCATCGCGTTGCCGGGGAAGGTGGTCATGGTGCGCACGGCCCACTCAGCGATCGCCGACCGGCCGCGGATGCGGCCGTACGCGTGTTCGTTGTAGTGGGCGTCAGGCGTGAACAGGCCCGCGAACAGGGTCCAGTCCCGCTCGGCGACCGCACGTCGCACGGTGCTCTGGTAGTGCGCGAATGCGACTTCGAGTTCTGCGCGCGACGGCATGGCCGAACGCTAACAGGAAACTGGAACACGTTCTCGTATCAGCCGCCCGGCTGTCCCGCTCTTGTCCGGCATGAGAGCTGGGGACAGCGTTGCCGACGCATTGAGCCGCACCGTTCGCTACAGCAAGTGTGATCGCCGCGAGCGGCGTGCGATCTCGCGCGCGTGCACGCTGGTCGACGTGCCCGTCGGCGCCGTACTGGCCAGGGAGAGCATGCCGGCGCGCGAGTTCGCGATCGTCCTCAGCGGGGCCGCGACCGTGCATACGGGTGGGCGCATCACGTCGGCGTTGCTGGCCGGCGATCACTTCGGCGAGGTCGCGCTGCTCGACGGGGCTGCCAGCCCGGCCACCGTCATTGCCGAGACACCGATGCTGCTGGCCGTCGTCAGCCCCGGCGACTTCGTCGCACTGCTGGACAGCAGCCCGACACTCGCGCGGGCTGTGCTCGACGCGCTGGCACGTCGGGTGCGCATCTCACGCGCCGCTTGAGGCCGCCGTACCGGCAACTTGCGCGGGGCGCGATGATCGACGCATGGACTGGAAGCTGGAAGTCATCGTCGTGCCGGTATCGGATGTCGATCGCGCAAAGGCGTTCTACGCCGACCAACTCAAGTTCAACGTGGACGTCGACCACCGCGACGGCGACTTCCGCGTCGTGCAAGTGACGCCGCCGGGCTCGGCGTGTTCGATCACGTTCGGCACGACGATCAACCCCTCCGAGCCGGGCACGCTGGGCGGGCTGCAGGTAACCGTCACCGACATCGAGCAGGCGCACCGCGAACTCACCGAGAGCGGCGTCGAGGCCAGCGAGATCCAGCACTTCGAACACGGCGAGCCCCGGCCCGGACCGGACCCCGAGCGCGCCCCGTTCAACTCCTTCGTCTTCTTCAAAGACCCCGACGGCAACCGCTGGGCGATCCAAGAGGGCCCGCGGTAGCGCACTCCTGCCGAAGTTGTCCGCGCCTCCTTTCGGGCGAAGTCGGAGTCGCGCTCCCCGCGAAGTTGTCCGCGCCTCACGGCGCTAGGACGGCCAGAAGCGCGGACAACTCGCGTCGGAGTCGCCCTCCCCGCAAAGTTGTCCGCGCTTCCGGGCGCTTGGGCGGCCGGACGCGCGGACAACTCGTGTCGGAGTCGCCCTCCCCGCGAAGTTGTCCGCGCTCCCGGGCGCTGGAGCAGCCAGAAGCGCGGACAACTCGCACGGGAGTTTCGCGCGCGGGTCAGTTGGTCGGCAGCGTGGGCAGGTACTCCGGCTTCTGCCTGATGTGAGTGGCGTGCTCCCAGGCGTATGCCAGCTTGATCAGCTCAGGCTCGGACCACTTGCCGGCGATGAACGACACGCCGACGGGCAGCGAGAACGAATACCCGGCGGGGACGGTGATGCTTGGGTAGCCGGAGATCGCGGACGGGCTCGACGAGCCGATCAGGAAGTGATCACCGTTGATGAGGTCGGTCGTCCAGGCGGGTGAGTTGGTCGGCGCGATGATCGCGTCGAGGTGCATCCGGGCCATGGTGTCGTCGATCGCGTGCTGCGCGATGGAGGTGGCGTCTGCGCGCGCCTTCTTGTACGCCGGGTCCGACAGGCTGCCAGTGGCCTGTGCCTGCTCGAAGATCTCCTGACCGAAGTACTTCATCTCCTGCGCCTTGTGCGCGTTGTCGAAGTCGATCAGGTCCTGCAGCGTCTTCGGGTAGGCGGGGCCCGTGTTGGCCTGCAAGTATGCGGCGATGTCGTGCTTGAACTCGTAGAGCAGCGCGGTGAACTCGGGGTTCAGCGCGCTGTCGATGGGGATGTCGGCGGGGTCGACGATGGTTGCGCCGAGCGACGTCATCCGCGCGATGGTCCGCTCCATGATCGCGTCCGTCTCCGGGCTGATGCCGAAGTTGCTCTGCCGCCACACGCCGATCCGCGCGCCGCGTAGCGCACCTGCCGTGAGGTACTGCGTGTAGTCGGTGCTGACGTGACCCACCTGTGCTGCTGTCGCCGGGTCCTTCGGGTCCACGCCCGTCATCGCGCCGAGGACGACCGCCGCGTCGGTGACGTTGCGCGTGATCGGCCCGGCGGTGTCCTGCTCTGCCGAGATCGGGACGATGCCGGTGCGGCTGGCCAGACCCAGCGTCGGCTTGATGCCCACAACCCCGTTCTGACCGGACGGGCAGACGATCGAGCCGTCGGTCTCGGTGCCGACCGCCACGGTCGCGAGGTCGGCCGCTGCGGCTACGGCCGAGCCCGAGCTCGAGCCGCACGGATTGCGGTCGAGGATGTACGGGTTGTTGGTCTGGCCTCCGATCGCGCTCCAGCCGCTGGACGACTGCGTCGACCGGAAGTTCGCCCATTCGGAGAGGTTGGCCTTCGCCAGGATGATCGCGCCCGCAGCCTTCAGCCGCGAGACGATGAACGCGTCCGGCGGGGTGCTGCCGGCAAGTGCCAGCGAGCCGGCGTTGGTCGGCATACCCGTGGTGTCGATGTTGTCCTTAACGATGACGGGGATGCCGAGCAGCGGGCGGTGATCACCGTCGCGGCGCGCCTCGTCAGCACCACGTGCTGCCGCATGCGCGTGCGGGTTCACGGTGATCACGGCGCGCAGTGCCGGGTTCAGTTCTTCGATGCGATGGACGTAGAACCGGACGAGTTCAACGGACGAGAGCCGACGTGCGTTCATCAACGACTGCAACTGCGGGATCGTGGTGGCGTCCACGTCGATACCGGCGACCCGAGTGTCGGTGAGTTCGCCCGACCCCGAGTGGTCGTGGCCAGGTGCCGCGGCGAACGCGGCGGGCACGCAGACGCCGACACAGAGTCCGACGATCATCATCAGACGAACGCTACGGGTTCGGAAATTGTGGATCATGCGGTCACCCCCGGCATATCGGACAGTGGCTACACCGTGCGCTGCGGCTCAGCGGGTGTCAATGAGTCAGTCCGGCAGCATCGGCGGCACCCAGCCCGGGTTACGGCCGAGCAGCACGGCACGACGAATCGCGTCGCTGCCGAACTTCTCCCGGATCCCGTCCAACGCCGGGTCGAGGGCGCCTGGTTCGCGCAACGCGAAGGGCAGCTCGAGCTGCACCGCGTCAGCGTCGTCCAAGTTGGTCAGCGAGATGCCGAGCAACGTCAGTCCGCCCGCGCGGATCAGCGGCGCGGCTGTCTCGAGCAGTGCCCGTGCGGCGGTGAGCACCGAGTCGGTGTCCGCCGTGCCACGCAGCAGTGTGTGCGAACGGGTGATGCGGCTGAAGTCGTCGAAGCGCAGGCGCAAGATCACAGTCCGGCACACCCGATCGGCCTTGCGCATGCGACGGCAGACGCGATCGACCAGGCCGACCAGCGTCGCATCCACCTCGTCCGGTGGCAGCCGGCGACTGCCCAACGCACGCTGCCCACCGATCGAACGCCGTCGCCGGTGCACCACGACGGGACGGGGGTCGAGGTTGTGGGCCAGCGCGTGCAAGTGACGACCGGAGGCCTTGCCCAACATCGCCACCAACGCGTGTGGCTCGAGATCGGCTACCTCGCCGACGGTGAAGATCCCGCGCTCGTGCAGCTTCTCGGCGGTCACGCGACCGACGCCCCAGAGGCGCTGAACGGGTAGCGGGTGCAGGAAACCCAGCTCCCCCTCGGGTGGCACATAGAGCACACCGTCCGGCTTCGCCACCTGGCTGGCGACCTTCGCGAGGAACTTGGTGCGCGCGGCGCCGACTGTGATCGCCAACCCAACCTCGGCGCGTACCCGGGCACGCAGCCGCACCGCGATCTCCACCGGGCTGCCGGCCACGCGGGTGAGCCCACCGACGTCGAGGAACGCTTCGTCGATCGAGATGCCTTCCACCAGCGGCGTCGTGTTCTCGAAGATCGCGAACACTGCCTTGCTGGCGTCGACGTATGCGTCGAAGCGCGGCGGCACGGTGATGGCCTGCGGGCACAGCTCGCGCGCGCGGCGCCCGCCCATGCCGGACTGGACGCCGTGCGCCTTGGCCTCGTAACTGGCGGCAAGCACCACTCCGGCGCCGACGATCACCGGCCGGCCGCGTAGCCGCGGCTCGTCGCGCTGCTCGACCGACGCGTAGAACGAGTCCAGATCGGCATGGAGCATCACGTACATATGTTCGATTATCTGACGGCGGAACGCAAGCCACCCACCCGAAGTTGTCCGCGCCTCCGGCCGTCAGAGCGGCCGGAAGCGCGGACAAGTCGACGCGCCACCGGACGTTGTCGCCACACCACCGGAAGTTGTCCGCGCTTCCGGCCGTCAGAGCGGCCGGACGCGCGGACAACTCGAGAAAGGGGGTGAGCGAGCGGAACGACTACAGCGGGAGGTCCTCGAGCATCTCGGTGACGAGCGCGGCGATGGGCGAACGCTCGGAGCGGGTCAGCGTCACGTGCGCGAACAGCGGATGCCCGCGCAGCGCCTCGATCACCGCAGCCACGCCGTCGTGCCGGCCGACGCGCAGGTTGTCGCGCTGCGCCACGTCGTGCGTCAGCACCACGCGCGAGCCGGCGCCGATGCGTGACAGCACAGTGAGCAGCACGTTGCGCTCCAGCGACTGCGCCTCGTCGACGATCACGAACGAGTCGTGCAGCGACCGGCCGCGGATGTGCGTCAACGGCAGTACTTCGAGCATCCCGCGATCGATCACCTCGTCCATCACGTCAGAGGAGATCAGCGCACCAAGGGTGTCGAACACCGCCTGCGCCCAGGGCGCCATCTTCTCGTTCTCGCTGCCGGGCAGGTAGCCGAGTTCCTGG
>DATFTS010000549.1:0-2125 GCA_035261645.1 Jatrophihabitans sp.
CCGACCCGACAACTGTGCCGACCTAGGTCATTTCACCAGCCCCAAGATCCCCGAGAACGGCCAGCACGTCACGATCATCGGCCCCTGGGTTCAAGACACATCGACGTTCAAGGGCCGCACACTGTGGTCGGAGATTCACCCCGTCTGGCGGATCACCGTCGACAAGGACGACCCCGGCGTCCCGGTGCAGAACGGCGGCAACTTCAATCGCGACGGCGGCGACTAGCCGACCGTGTCGGAGCGCGATCGCGGCGAGCGTCGCAGCGCCTTTCGCAGCTGGTCACGCCGGTGCGCCACACCCCACTGCGTCACGCGCAGGAACGCTTCCCGCACGATGTCGCCGCTCATCTTCGATTCACCGCGCTCGCGTTCGACGAAGGTGATCGGCACCTCGGCCACCCGAAAGCCGCCGGCGAGCGCACGCCGGGCGAGATCAACCTGGAAGCAGTAGCCCTGCGACGCGACGCCCTCGTAGTCGATGCGTTCGAGCAGGCCCCGCCGGTAGGCCCGGTAGCCGCCTGTCGCGTCGCGGAGGGAGATGCCGAGCGCAACCCGGGTGTAGACGTTGCCGCCAACGGAGAGCACTTTGCGCCGCCGGGGCCAGTTGACCACTGAACCACCGGGAACCCACCGCGAGCCCAGCACAAGATCCGCCTCACCCAGCGCGGCCAGCAGCCGGTGCAACTGCTCGGGTGCGTGCGAGCCGTCCGCGTCCATCTCGACGAGCACGTCGTAATCTTCGGCCAGGCCCCACCCGAAACCTGCGATGTACGCCGCGCCGAGCCCTGCCTTCGCGGTGCGGTGCAGGACGTGAACCCGCGCGTCAGCCTCCGCCATCGCGTCGGCGACCTTGCCGGTGCCGTCCGGGCTGTTGTCGTCGACTACGAGGACGTGCGCCTGCGGCTGGGCGTCGAGCACCCGACTGACGATGCGCTCGACGTTCTCCCGCTCGTCATACGTCGGGATGATGACAAGCACTCGATCCGGTTCACTCACGCTTCAACCATCTCCTCCCGCGGGCTATCGAGGGACGACGCGCGATCGCCACCACCGCGACGCCCGCGTCGCTCCCTTATAACCACGAACGCAACGCCGAGGACGGCAAGTGCAGAGAGGGCGTACTCCGGCGCGGCGCCCACGCGCGTCGCCAACGTCTGCGTCGAGCGCACCGGCACCCGGCCGACCAGGATCCCCGACGAGAACAGCGCACCGGACTCGTCCCGAACCGTGCCGTCCGGGCCGATGATCGCCGACTTCCCCGTCGTCGCCGCCTGCACGACCGTGCGTGCGGTCTCGACGGCGCGCAGTTGTGCCATCGCCAGTTGCTGATAGGTCTCTGCCGTGTGCCCGAACGTCGCGTTGTTCGTCTGCACGACGAGCAGTTGTGCCCCCGCGGCAACCGAGGAACGGACCAGGCCGTCGTAGGCCACCTCGAAGCAGATCACGTCCCCGAGGGGCACCGGGCCGCCACGCAGCAACCCGTTTCCGTGCCCGGCGACCATGTCCGTCACCGTCTTCGCGTCGGAGCTGACCCACTGCGCCAGCGGACGCAGCGGGATGTATTCGCCGAACGGCACGGGGTGTCGCTTGGTGTACTGCGCGCCCGGGCCGCTGGTCGGCGACCAGAGGATCCCGACGTTGCGCCGGTGATTGGCGCCCGGGCCTTGCAGGATCGCGCCGACGAGCACCGGCACATTCACTGCGTGCACCGCCCCGGTGATCTTGTCGTAGGCGCTGCGGTTGAGGTACGGATCAACGTCCGAGGAGTTCTCCGGCCAGATCACGAGATCGGGTCGCGGCGTTGCTCCCGAGCGGATCTGCGCGGCCAGGCGCAGCGTCTCGCGGACGTGGTTGTCCAGCACCTGTTGGGCGCGGCTCTCGAACTGCAGCGCCAGGTCCGGCAGGCCGCCCTGGACCACCGCCACCGTCAGCGTCCGCCCGGCCCCGGCAGGAGGCGGCCGCAACGGCCAGGCCAGCACGAGGCCGAGAAGCGGAACAAGGCCGAGCACCGCAGCGCCGGTGACCAACTGCCGCCATCGCAGCGGCCGGCACGCCAGCGCCACATGCGCGAGCCCTGCCCCGGCGATCGCAACCACGAAGGTGACCAGTGGCGCGCCGCCGAGTG
>DATFTS010000550.1:0-2559 GCA_035261645.1 Jatrophihabitans sp.
GTGGTCGGCCCAGCTTCGGCGCCCCTGCACTTGGTCGTGCGTAATCGACGCGCATTGCGACGCATCGTCTGGGCGCCCAACGAGCTGGGTTTCGCGCGCGCCTACGTCTCCGGCGACCTCCAGGTGGAAGGCGATCTTGTCAGTGGGCTGGAGGAACTCGACCGCGTCGCCGATCCCGAGCGTGGCCCGGGCGTCACCATCGACGCGGCGACGCGCAAGGCGATCGTGCAGGCTGCACTGCGGCTGCGCCTGATCGGTTTGCCGCCCGCGCCGCCCTCCGAGGAGGCGAAGCTGCGCGGGCTTCGGCACGGTCGCAGTCGCGACGCGTCGGCGGTCTCGCACCACTACGACGTCGGCAACGACTTCTACCGCCTCGTGCTCGGCGAATCGATGACGTACTCGTGCGCGTATTGGGCACAGGAGCCGTCGGACTCATTCGGTTTGGACGACGCGCAGTTCGCCAAGTGTGACTTGGTCGCGCGCAAACTCGGCCTTGCCGAGGGCATGCGGCTGCTCGATGTGGGCTGTGGTTGGGGGACGCTGGCCATACACGCCGCACGCACTTACGGCACACGAGTGGTAGGGGTGACGCTCTCGCACGAGCAGGCCGCGCTTGCGCGCAAGCGGGTGGCAGACGAGGGCCTCGGTGATCAGGTCGAGATCCGCGTGCAGGACTACCGCGACGTGGACGACGGCCCCTACGACGCGATCGCCAGCATCGGCATGGCAGAACACGTCGGTGCCGCCATGCTGCCGGTGTACGCGGCGCGGCTGTATGACTTGCTGCGCCCCACCGGCCGGCTGCTCAACCACGCCATCTCTCGCCGGCCGGGGAACCCGCCCCAGTTCTCGAGCACCTCGTTCATCGACCGCTACGTCTTTCCCGACGGGGAACTCGAGCCGCTGGCGATGATGATCGACGCGCTGGAGGGTGCCGGCTTCGAGGTGCGTGACGTCCAATCGCTGCGCGAGCACTACGCGCTGACCCTTCGCGCGTGGGTTGCCAACCTCGAACGCCGGTGGGACGAGGCGGCGCAGCTTGCCACCCCGGCACGGGCCAGGATCTGGCGGCTGTACATGGCCGGCTCGGCACTCGCGTTCGAACGCAACCGAATCGGCGTCAACCAAGTGCTGGCTGTCAGAACCGACGCGCGCGGAACGAGCGCGATGCCCCGGACCCGCAGCTACGACAACTGACGGGCCTCGGCCAAGAGCTGCCTGACCATTTCGACCCCTCAGCGGCGTGCGCGATTGGCCTTTTTGCCCAAGATCGAGTATTAGCTGAGTCGCAGCACGGAAATCCGTCGCCCGCACCTCACACTTTGCGCAGTCGCGCAACCGTGTATGGCTCTGGTGCGCGCTGAGAAGCCCTCAGCGCATCGTCAAGATCGGATAGGCAGGATCGCTCGATGATTCACAACCGTCCCGGCCGATGGCGACGGCTCGCGCTGGTCGCGAGCCTGTGCATGCTCGCCACGGCCTGCACGGGGGGGCAGCAGCCGTTCAGACCGTCCTACCCGCAGAGCGGGTTGTCGATCGCGGCACCCATCAGCCCCCGTCCGAACATCGTGTTCATCCTCACCGACGACCTGTCGATGAACCTGTTGCCGTACATGCCGCACGTCCAGGCCCTGGCTTTGCGTGGAATGACGTTCAAGGACTACTTCGTCGTCGACTCGTTCTGCTGCCCGTCCCGCGCCTCGATCTTCACCGGTCAATACCCGCATGACACCGGGGTGTTCACGAACGGCGGTGCGGACGGTGGCTACGCGGGCTACAACCACTTCGGCAATCCGCCGAAAAGCTTCGCGATCGGCTTGCGCCGAGCCGGGTACCGCACCGGGTTCATGGGCAAGTACTTCAACGGCTACGACCCGAGGTTCAAGCCCGCGCCCGGCTGGGACACGTGGTTCGGCGTCGGCGACGGATACCGGGCGTTCGACTACTGGGTCAACGACGACGGCAAGCGCACCCATTACGGTTCTCGGCCACAGGACTTCCTGAACTCGGTCATGACCACCAAGGCCAGCAACTTCATCGAGAGCGCACGCGGTGCGGGCAAGCCGTTTGCACTCGAGCTCGCGACCTTTTCGCCACACAAGCCGTACGCTGCGGCCCCGCGCGATGTCGGTACCTTCCCGACGGTCACCGCGCCGCGCGGGCCGGCCTTCGGCCGCGCTCCTGCCAACGCGCCCGCCTGGCTGCAGTGGATGCCCCGATTCACCGCCAGTGATGTCCAGTCACTCGATCTGGCCTTCCGTCAGCGCGTGGAGTCGGTGCAGTCGGTCGATCGGATGATTGAGGAACTGGAGCGCGAGCTCATCAAGACCGGTGAACTGCGCAACACCTACTTCGTGTTCAGCTCCGACAACGGCTTGCACCTTGGTGAGCACCGGATGCTGGCCGGCAAGACCACGGCGTTCGACACCGATATCAAGGTGCCGCTGATCGTGGCCGGTCCGGGAGTGCCCGCGGGCTCGACGGTCTCCGCGATGGCGTCGAGCATCGATCTGGCTCCGACGTTCCTGCAGATCGCCGGCGCGCGGCCCACCGACCGGC
>DATFTS010000551.1:0-1546 GCA_035261645.1 Jatrophihabitans sp.
GTGCGGATCGCGGCCAGTGGGCACGCCGGCATGGTCGAACTGCGCGTCGCCGACCGAGGTCCGGGCATCCCGCCCGCCGACCGCGACGCGGTGTTCGAACCGTTCCAGCGGCAGGACGACCGCGTGACCGGTAGCGGCGCGGGGGTGGGCCTCGGGCTGGCGATTGCACGGGCATTCACGGCGGCCATGCAGGGCACGCTGACGCTCGAGGACACGCCCGGCGGCGGGCTCACCGCAGTGGTCGCACTGCCTCGTGCTCCCGGCTCAATTCCGATGACGCCCGCGCCGAGCGCGGGACTGCTGGGTGATGCCGGAACATGACCGCAGTCGAGGAAGGCACCGTCCCGCGCGAGCCGCCGATAAGTGCGCACGTACTGATCGTCGATGACGAGCCGCACCTGCTGCGCGCGCTGTTCATGAACCTCACCGGACGCGGCTATCGCGTCACGTCAGCCACCACCGGCACCGGCGCGCTCGAACTGGCGGCGAGGGAGCAACCAGACCTGCTGGTGCTGGATCTGGGTCTGCCCGACATCGACGGGCTGGAGGTGATCCGGCGGCTACGCCCACGCGCGCCTGACGTGCCGATCATCGTGCTCTCCGCGCGGTCGGGCAGTCAGGAGAAGGTCAGCGCGCTCGACCTCGGCGCCACCGATTACGTCACCAAGCCCTTCGACATGAACGAGCTTGTCGCCCGGCTGCGAGCGGCGGCCCGTCGCGCCCGCACCGGCGAGTCGGTGACCGTGTTCGCGCTCGGGACGATCTCCGTCGACCTGTCGGCTCGGATCGTCCGCCGCGACGATGGGTTGCACGAAGGCACCCCGCAGCGGATCCACCTGACGCCCACCGAATGGCGGATGCTCGAAACGCTGCTGCGCCGGCCCGGCATGCTCACGACACCGGCCGAGCTGCTGATCGCAATGCGCGGCGATCCGGAGCACACCGAGCGCAGCTATCTGCGCATCTACATGCAGCAGTTGCGGCGCAAGCTCGAGGCTGATCCGGCCCGGCCCCGTTATCTGATCACCGAACCAGGTCTGGGCTATCGCTACCTGCCCTGACGTCAGGGTTGGTACCGGTAGCCCATTCCGGGCTCGGTGATGATGTGCCGCGGCCGGCTGGGCTCCGGTTCGAGCTTGCGCCGCAACTGGGCGACGTAGATGCGCAGGTAGCTCGGGTCGGTGTGGTCGGGGCTACCGCGCAGCAACGTCAGCAGTTCGCGCCCGGTGACCAGCCGGCCCGGTTGGCGCAGCAGCGCCTCCAACAAGTGCCACTCGGTGGGCGTGAAGTGCACTCGCTCGCCGGACGCGTCCTGGGCGGTCTTGGCGACCACGTCGACCGTCACCTCGCCGATCTGGGTGAGCGGAGCAACGTCGTCTTCCCGAGTCGACCTCCGGGTGATGGCACGCAGCCGCGCGAGCAGTTCCTCGATGCTGAACGGCTTGGTGACGTAATCATCCGCACCGAGGTCGAGGGCGGTCACCTTGTCGGTGCTTCCGGTACGAGCAGAAAGCACGAGGATCGGAGTCTGGCTGTCACTACGCAC
>DATFTS010000552.1:0-3258 GCA_035261645.1 Jatrophihabitans sp.
GCGTTGATCGAGCGGTTACGCAAGGCAGGTATCCGCTTCGAGTTGCTTCGCTGATCGTCGCGGGGTCCTCACGAAGACGGTCGGCCGGGATCTTCCTCGGGTGGACGGGGGAAGCGGGTCGTGCCGGCCTCGTCCGGGGGCGCGCTCTCGGCCGGCGCGCTCTCGGCCGGCGCGCTCGCACCGCGTCCCTCCTCCCCCAAAGACGGCAGCTGGGTGGTCGGCTCGCCGGCGTCGTCACCGGGCGGCACGGTTGGCAGGGCCGTCGTGGGTTGATCGGCATCGCCCCGCGGGGCAGTTGGCGTCGGTGGGCCATAGCGCTGGTCCTGCCACGGCGCGCGTTCTGGGCCGGTCCGCGCCGGCTCGCCGTAGTAAGGCGGCGGCTGCTCGGGCGGGAGGTACGGGGTCGGCGCGGACACCATCGGCGCGGCCACCGGCACCGTCCGCCGCGTCGTCGCTGCAACGGCACCTGCGACGAGAGCTGCCACGAATCCGAGCATCAACGCTGCAAAGAACGTGAACGAGTTCGGCCCGAGCGCACCGAAGAACACCTGCGCCGCCGTTCTCGGGAAGACAGTGTTCACGACGCCGCGCAGGTACGCGCCGAGCATCGTCGCTACCACCACCGCCATCCACGTCGCGAAGAATCCCTGGCTGAACGTCCCCGGCCCGCGAACCACCGCTGCGATCAGCAGCCCGGAGAGCACCAGCGTCGCCACGATCAGCACAACTTGGCTGAGAAGGATGTTCTGGTGGTCGGTCGGCAGTGGGGAGAAGCGCCAGTTGTACGTGAGCAAGGCCGTCTTGAAGTCCGTGCCGAAACCTGCCGGCCTGCCGGCCCGATTAAGTTGATCACGCAGAATGGAGTCTGCGATGTGCTTGGTCACCCATTGGTTTCCGAGCGCCGCGATGACGACGATCTCCGTCAGTACCGCCGCAAGGACGACCAGTCCGGTGCGCGCGCGGGTGATCGCAGTCGGCCTCATTTCGGTGGCGCGCTGCGACTCATCAGGGGCTGCTCCGTATCGACTGCTGGCGGGCTCCATCTGGTCAACGTAAGGCATCTGGGGCCGGACGTGGCGCTAGCGCGCGGACATAGACTCGGGTCATGACTGACGACGGCGACATGGCGGTCGACACGCAACCTGACGCACCTGAGGCCGAGGCGTCATCGCACGACATCCCGTTGCCCAAGCACCTGCGCGAGGCGATCGCACGCGACTGGGATCCCGCGCCGGCGATGCCGCATCCGGCGACGGCCGACGTCGCTCCATACGCGGCCCGCCGCCGCGCCGCGCTCTCGCAACGGTTCCCGGGCAAGCTGATCGTGGTGCCGGCGGGCTCGCCAAAGGTGCGCGCCAACGACACCGACTACCCGTTCCGGGCCGCCAGCGCTTTCACCTGGCTGACCGGCGAGACGGTCGCCGACGCGGTGCTCGTGATGACGCCGTCTGGCACCGGCCACCAGAGCGTGCTCTACATCCGCGAGTACGCACAGGCGGGTGAGGTCGAGTACTTCACCGGCCGGGTGCACGGCGCGCTGTGGGTCGGCAACGTACCCAGCCTCGGCGACACCGAGCGGGTACTGGGTATCCCGACTCGTCCGCTCAAGGCTCTTGCCGACGACCTCGCGCCCTACCGCCAGGAGCAAGCACTGGTTCTGCGCGGCTTCGACCCGTCGGTTGATGCGTTGCTTCCTCGCGGCGAGAACGACGCCCTCGCGCAGACGGTGGACGAACTGCGCCTGGTCAAGGACGAATGGGAGGTCCGTCGGCTGCAGTTCGCCTGCCAGGCGACCGCCCGCGGCTTCGCCGACGTGGTGCGCGAACTCCCGCAAGTGCTGGGGCGTACGGACATCCGTGGTGAGCGTTGGCTCGAGGGCACCTTCTGGCGGCGCGCGCGCCTCGAAGGTAATGACGTCGGCTACACGTCGATCGTCGGTTCGGGCAACCACGCCACCACGCTGCACTGGTGGCGCAACCACGGCGTTGTCCAGCCGGGCAGCCTGTTGCTCGCTGACATGGGCATCGAAACCGACGAGCTGTACACCGCCGACGTCACGCGCACCATGCCCGTCAGTGGCGAATGGTCGCCGGCGCAGCTGAAGGTCTATCGCGCAGTGCAGGAGGCGCAGGCCGCGGGCATCGCCGAGGTCAAGGCCGGCGCCGACTTCCTCGCCCCGCACCGCGCCGCGATGTACGTGCTCGCCGACCACCTGCACTCGTGGGGCGTGCTGCCGGTCCCCGCCGAGGTGTCATGCGCGGACGATCCGGAACAGCCCGGTGCTGGCATGCACCGCCGGTACACGCTGCACAGCACGTCGCACCTGCTCGGTATCGACGTGCACGACTGCGCATTGGCTCGCGACGAGATGTACCGCAATGGCGCGTTGGCCGCCGGGTACGCGTTGACCGTGGAGCCCGGCTTGTATTTCCAGACGAACGACCGATCGGTTCCCACCGAGCTGCGCGGCATCGGGGTGCGCATCGAGGACGACGTGCTCGTGACCGACGGCGAGCCGATGAACCTGTCCGGCATGTTGCCGCGCGACCCGGATGAGGTCGTTGCGTGGATGCGTGAGGTGCAGGCGACGCCCGCCCGGCCGTGATCGGCGAGGACCTGTTCGTCCGGCCGGGCCGGGGCCTTCCGGGCGGCCTGCTGATCCCGGCCGGTGAGCTCGTCGAGCGGTTCAGCCGCTCATCCGGCCCCGGCGGTCAGTCGGTCAACACGACAGACAGCCGGGTCGAGCTGAGTTGGGACGTCGCAGCGTCGGCCGTCCTCGACGACGAGCAACGGCAGCAACTGCTGGATCGGCTCGGCAGCCGCGTCAACGACGGCGTACTGACGATTGCCGCGTCCGAACACCGCTCGCAACTGCAGAACCGCAACGCGGCGCGGCTGCGCCTGCGGCATCTGGTCGCCACAAGCCTGGAGCCGCCGTCGCCGCCGCGGCGCGCGACCCGTCCGTCGCGAACGGCGCGGGCACGGCGCGTTGACGACAAACGCCGGCACGGAGATGTGAAGGCACTGCGCCGCCGACCAACCGCGGATTGACCTCCCGCCCCTCGCAAGTTGTCCGCCCTTCCAGCCGTCCAGGCGGCTGCAAGCGCGGACAACTTGCCTCGAGGGACGGGAGGCGCGGACAAGCTCGGCGAGGACGCGGTTGGAGGCACGTGGAGCGTCGCTCGCTGCGCAACGCACGGCTGACGCCGGACTGTTCCTCCGGTATGGACGCGCTCAGGCAGCGTGGAGCGTCGCTAC
>DATFTS010000553.1:0-3368 GCA_035261645.1 Jatrophihabitans sp.
ATGCCGATGATCTTAAGCAGCACCACGGCGCCCGGCAGGTTATCGAGCCCGGTTGCACGCAGGATCTGATCCGTCAGCGACGTGCCGACGACGGTGAGCCCGATCGAGATCAGCACGCCGACGCCGAGGCCGGCAAGCACCAGCAGGTTCGACACCTTCGCCTTGAGGAAGTTCTGCTGCGGCGGCGTGCGTCCCCAAACGACGTCGATCGCGGCACGCAGGTTGCCGATCCACCCGAGCCCGGTCAGCAGGACGCCGACGAGGCCGGCCACGCCCAGGCCCGCCCGGCTGCGGATTGCCGCGTCGAGGGACGACTTCACGGTCCGGCCGAGCTGACCGGGAAGTTGGTCGGTGACATGGGCGAACAGCGACTGCTGCAGGGCGGGATGCGAATGCAGGACGAAGCCGGTGACGGACACCGCCAGCAACAGCAACGGGAAAAGGGCAAGGAAGCTGAAGAAGGTGATCGCGCCGGCATACAGGTTGCCGTTGTTGCGTTGGAGAAGGCCCCAGGCCTCGACCACGTGCCGCACAGACGGCCGGCGCTGCTTCAGCGCCGCCAAACGCGCGCGAACGCCGGACACGGTGCCAGCCGCACGCCCGCCAGCCATATTCCATGCTTACCCATCAGGGCCGCTTACCCATCAGGGCCGCTTACCCATCAGGGCCGATTACTCATCAGGGCCCGCAGCCGTACCTCCCAGCGCGAACTCCCGGTGCCAGTTCCAGCGGCCGGACGCGTCGCGGGAGAACAAAACGAAGGTTTCCACCCGAAACCGCGCGATGAACCCGGACAGCCCGTCGTACGCGTCGTCGAGCCGGTCGTCCGGGATGTCCTGGGCAACCGTGACGTGCGGGTGGTAAGGGAACTGCAACTCCCGTGCGAGCGGGCCGCTGCGGATCTCGCGCTCGAGCACCTCGCAGTTTGAGACGCCGGCGGCCACCTGGATGTAGACGACCTGGGAGGTGGGGCGGAACGTCCCGGTGCCGGACAGATGCATCGTGAACGGCTCGTGCAACGCGGCGGTCTCGTCGAGGTGCTTCTCCACCTCCGCCATCGCGTCGGACGGGATCGGCGTCGGCGGCAGCAGCGTCACGTGCGGGAAGACGAGTTCGCCGGCCGGGTCGCCGACTTCGCAGCGCCAGTTGGCGAGCACGTTGGCATGAGGTTGCGGGATGGCTATCGCCACCCCCACGACTTCTTCTCCCCCGTCCGTTTCGTCGTCCATGGTCGGGGCTGCCCGACGCTCCCCTCGGATTGCGGTCATTGCGACCTGGGCGGGACGAAGCCGACCTTGCGGTAGACCTCGCGCACGGTGGCATCCGCGACCGGACGCGCTCGCTCGGCGCCGCGCTCGAGCACCCGGTCGATCTCGGCCGGATCGGCCATCAACTCGGCCATGCGCTTGCCGAAGGGTTCGGCCAAGGACACGACAGCATCGGCGACCGCGTTCTTGAACTGGCCGTAGCCCTGGTTCGCGAACTCCGCCTCCAGCGTCGGCACCGGCGTGCCAGTGACCGCCGAGAGGATCACCAACAGGTTCGATACGCCGGGCTTGTTCTCCGGGTCGTAGCGGATCTCGGTGCCGGTGTCGGTGACGGCGCGGCGGATCTTCTTCACGATCACGTCCGGGTCGTCGAGCAGGTTGAGCGTGCCGGCGTCGGGCAGCGACTTGCTCATCTTCGCGGTCGGATCCTGCAGATCGAGGATGCGCGCGGCCTCTTTGGTGATGTACGCGTCCGGCACGACGAACGTCTCGCCGTAGCGGCCGTTGAAGCGCTGCGCCAGGTTGCGGGTGAGCTCGATGTGCTGGCGCTGGTCCTCACCCACCGGCACGTAGTTCGCCTGGTAGATCAGGATGTCGGCGGCTTGCAGGATCGGGTAGGTGAACAGCCCGACGTTCACCCGGTCGCTGCCGCCACGAGCCGATTTGTCCTTGAACTGCGTCATCCGGCTGGCCTCGCCGAACCCGGTCATGCACTCCAGCACCCAGCTCAGCTGAGTGTGACCCGGCACGTGACTCTGCAGGAAGATCGCGCTGCGCTCAGGGTCGACGCCTGCGGCGATGAGCTGCGCGGCGGCTTGCCGGCTGCGCTCGGTGAGCACCTCGGGCGCCGGCGGGTCGACGGTCAGCGCATGCAGGTCGGCCAGGAAGTAGAACACCTCGTTGCCGTCCTGCAGGGCGGCCCACTGCTTGAGCGCGCCGATGTAGTTGCCCAGGTGGAACGAGGACGACGTCGGCTGGATCCCGGAGAGCACGCGGGGTAGTGCACTGGCGGACATGATGACCTCAATTGTTCCACGGGAGCGTCGAGCGGTTTACGTCTGCTCAGCCGGCCTCGGGGTCAGCCGCAGTCGCGCCACACGCCGTCCTTCGGTGCGCACCACGGTGAGCCTGACCCCGTTGTACTCGACCACATCCCCCGTCTTCGGCAACCGGCCCAGCTCCGCCATGACGAACCCCGCCACCGTCGCGTACGGGCCCTCCGGCAGCTCGATGCCGGTGAGGTCGGCGATCTCGTCCAGGTTGAGCTTGCCGTCGACCTCGACCTCGCCGGTGGCGAGGCGCCGCGCGTCAGTGACGTCCTCATCCCACTCGTCGCGAATGTCACCGATCACCTCTTCGATCAGGTCCTCGAGCGTCACGATGCCGTCGGTGCCGCCGTACTCGTCGACGACGATCGCCAGATGCTGTCCCTCGCGGCGCATCTCGGACATCGCCGCGAGCACGTGCACGCTACCTGGAAGCACCTTCACCTCACGGGTGACGCCGGCCACCGTCCGATCACGATCATGCCGGACGGTCGGCAGCAGCAGATCTCGGATGTGCACGAAACCGACGACGTCGTCCTGGTCACGTCCGATCACCGGGTAGCAGGAGTGCGGCGAATCCGCCGCCACCTTCGCGGCCTTGCTGATCGGCATCGAAGCCTCGAGGAACGTGACGTCCGTGCGCGGCACCATCACCTCGGCGATCGAGCGCTCCCCGGCGGAGAAGACGTCATCAATCAACCGGCGCTCGTCGGACGTCAACGACTCGTGCGCCGCCACGAGCCCGCGCAGTTCTTCTTCGGAGATCGGTTCGCGGCTGGCCTGCGGGTCGCCGCCAAGCAGGCGGACGATGAGGTCGGTGCACTTCGAGAGCAGCCAGATGACCGGACGGAAGAAGGACGCTACACCGCTGAGCGGCGGTGCGAAGAAGGCAGCCGCCTTCTCGGCGCGCTGCAGTGCCAGCCGTTTCGGGGCGAGCTCGCCGAGTACCAGGGTGACGAACGAGATGATCAGCGTGACGCCGATGATGCCTGTGGCGCTCGCCAGGCCCTTGCTCCACCCGTGCTCGATCAGGAAGCGCTTCGCCTCTTCGGAC
>DATFTS010000554.1:0-3789 GCA_035261645.1 Jatrophihabitans sp.
GACGCGGCCGAAGTTGACGCTCAGCGTCTTCACCATCGTCGTGGCGCTCGGCCGGTGCATCGCCGGCATCACGATGAACTGCCCGTCGTGCAGCACGGTTCGCACGGGCATCTCGAACTCGCCGCGGTCGAGGCCGACGAAACCGGCGCGTAGCTCGTCAATCACCGCCTGCATCGAGACGGCCGCGCGCACGTCGTCGCCGGACACGGTCACGACAGCCATGACCCTCCCGTTCCCGCGTGCGAGGCCAACTTTTCCTGCCGCATGGACGTTCGCGCCGCACAGCGTACGCAACGGAGGAAAAGCAGCCCGAACCAGTGACTCTCCGGGGCGCGACCGGAGTGGTCAGCGCGGCATCGTGGCAGCCGTCCGTCGTGACCCGCAGGACGACGCTGCACATCCGGACGACAGCAAGGAGCCCAGCTGATGGACACGACCAGCCACTATGACGCCATCGTCATCGGCGCCGGCGCGCCGGGAGAGCACTGTGCCGGGGCGATCGCGGCCGGTGGTCTTCGGGTAGCGGTCGTGGAGCGCGAACTGCTCGGCGGCGAGTGCTCGTACTGGGCGTGCATCCCGTCCAAGACGCTGCTGCGCCCGGGTGAGGCACTCGCTGCCGCGCGCGACGTGCCGGGGGCGCGCGAAGCGGTGACCGGCGAGCTCGATTCCCGCGCGGCGCTGGCCTGGCGCAACTTCATGGTGTCCGACTACAACGATGCGGGTGCGCTCGCCTGGGCGAACAGCGCGGGCATAGACGTGCTCCGCGGGCACGGTCGGCTGGCCGGGCCGCATACGGTCGCCGTCGACGACAAGACCTACACCTGCGAGCACATCGTCATTGCGACCGGTTCCGACCCGGCAATTCCGCCGGTTCCCGGTCTGGCGGAGCTACCAGGTGTCTGGACCAACCGGCAGGTCACCGGGCTCACCGAGATCCCACGACGGATGGTCGTGCTCGGCGGCGGCCCAACGGGCGTGGAGATGAGCCAGGCGCTCGCCAGGATGGGCGCCGCGGTGGTACTCGTCGAACACGGAGCGCACGTGCTACCACGCGAGCCGCGTGCGCTGGGCGAGGCCGTCGGTACTGCGCTGGCAGCTGACGGGATCGAGTTGCGGCTGGGTCGGCACGCCGACCGCGCTCGCCTCGACGGCGGCGAGTACGTGCTCGAACTGGACGACGGCTCCGAAGCGCGCGGCGACCGGCTGCTCGTCGCGACCGGCCGGCGACCACGCGTCGAGGGGATCGGGTTGGAGACAGTCGGCATTGCTGCGCGTCCCCAGGGCATCGCGGTCGACGAGCGGATGTCGGCCGGAGACGGGCTGTGGGCGATCGGCGACGTGACCGGCCTCTGGGAACTGACCCACGTCGGCAAGTACCAAGGGCGGGTCGTGGCAGCGAACATCCTCGGCAGGCCGCGCACGGCGAACTACGAGGCAGTGCCGCGAGTGGTGTATTCGGATCCGCAGGCGGCGGCAGTGGGTGAGCCCGGCGGCCAGTTCGTCGCCACGGCGCCCCTGGCTGCAGTGGCCCGCACGGCCACCTACATGCGCTCGTACGACACCCAGCCCGGATTCCTCACGCTGGTCTCGGACGGCGAGCGGCTCACCGGTGCTTGCGCGGTCGGCCCGGAAGCCGGCGAGTGGTTGCAGCAGGCAACCGCGGCTATCCGCGCGCACACGCCGCTGGCCGTGCTCCTCGACGTGATCCAGCCGTTCCCGACCTTCTCCGAGGCGTTCCTTGACGGGTTGCGCGACCTCGACACGCAGATCATGCGCCGGCAACCCGCCGCGGCGTCGGTCGGCCAGGAGTCAGATTAAGCGGTCAGGCGTCGGCGATCTCGAGCACCAACGTGCCGCGCGTCGGTTGCTCCTCGAGGTAGCGGTGCGCGTCGGCGGCGTCACGCCAGTCGAATCGCTTCTCGACCTGCACGGCAAGCGACCCGTCGTCGAAGCGCGGCCCCATGCGGATCAGCTCTGACCCGCTCGGACGCACGTCGTAGGGCCGCCACTTCACGTCACCACCCTCCGGGTGTGAAGCACCGACCGGCGTGGCGATCATGCCGCCGGCGGCGCAGGCACGTGCGGCGGCGGCGATCGTCTCGTTCGAGCAGACGAGCACTTTCAACGGCAGGCCGCGGGGTAGCTCAGCGACCCGCTCCGGCCATTCCGGATCGTCGTGATCCACTACCTCCACGGCCCCGCATCGGTGGACGAACTCGTGGTCGCGCGTGCGAGCGGTGGCAACCACCTCCGCACCGAGCAACCGGGCGAACTGCACCGCGACGTGCCCAAGGCCGCTCGCGCCCGCGGTGACGAGCACCCGATCCAGTCGCTGCACCTGCAGGATCTCGGACAACCCGTCGATGGCCGCCAGCACGGGGTATGGTGCCGCAGCGGCATCTGCAAGTGACATCGCAGCCGGTAACGGCGCCAGCGCCTCAGCCGGGCACCGGACGTACTCCGCGTAGGCACCCGTGAGCCCGCAGTGGCCGTAGACGGGTTCGCCGTCCTGGAACGACGCCGCATCACCGGTATCGCCGACCACCGTTCCGGAGAACTCGGCGCCTGGTACGTAAGGCACCGTGCCACCGCGCTCACCGCGCCGGTAGGCAAGATCCCAATCGCCGGCGCCGGCGAACGCTACCCGGACCAGCACCTCGTCCTCGGCCGGTTGCGGCAGCGGAATCTCGGCCATCTCCAGCACATCCGGATCTCCGAACCGCCGCGCCACCACAGCGCGCATCGGCGTCACCCCCGGCCTTGTCGTGATCGCGGCTCCCCTCCCCCAGACAAGCCCTCGACGGGCCTGGGGTCAAACCGCCCGCTGGGCATCAATCCGAATCAATCCCGTGTGTTACTCAGCTCCCTGTCCTGCTCGGAGCGCGACGAGCGCGACGCTCTACGGCCACCTCGGTACGGCAACACGAGCAGGAGCACGAGGCCGACGACACAGACGACCAACAGCACGACCGCCGCCCGGAAGCCGGACCAGAACCCGGAGGGCCCATGAGCCTGCGTCCCACCGGGCGGTGCCGCCCCCCGTCCACCCGCCGCCGCGGTGCGCAAGTAGTCGCGCAGCACGGTCAACTCCTGCGTGCCGTAGCGGCGGCCCGGCTCGATGTAGGTGTTCTCCGACCACTCGTTCCAGCTGATGACGCCGACCGCGTCGGGCCGGCTGGCGTAGGCATCCTCGAGGCTGAGCCGGAAGGTGGATCCCCCGTCTCGCGGGATGACGCGCGTGTGTGCGAGGGTGCGGCCGTCGAAGCCCGGTGCCGCAGGCGCGAACCAAATACCGCCGTCCTTGTGCACCTCCCGGGACAGCTGGTCCAGCTTGGCCGGGGTTGCGCGCGACCGCGGATCAGCCGAAGACCAGTAGTACGCCTCGCCGTCGACGATGCCCGCCACCCGCTGGTAACCCGAGACGCTCTTTGACGCCGCCAGCAGGTAGGCGCGATCGCCCAAGGCGGCGCGCACCGAACGGACGTCGGCCACCGAGTACTCGTCCGTGCCGGTCCAGATGATCACCGGGCGCTGGAACGGTGGGAGGCGAAGCGAGGAGCCCCACCGCTGCACCAGGTAGGTCATTCCCGCGCGCACGGTTGCGATCGGTAGCGGATGCCGCGCGAAGTCGAGCGACTGGTAGACGACACCCACATGGAACTGCTCCGAGGCGGCGATGCTCAGCAGCAACTGCAGGCGGCGGTCCAGTACAGGTGTGTCCTTCCAGGACGTGATGAAGCCGTCGATGCCGACCGAGCGCGCCTGCTGCACTTGCGCGCGCAGGACGTG
>DATFTS010000555.1:0-2132 GCA_035261645.1 Jatrophihabitans sp.
GACTGACCTCGACCGACCAGTCCGCCGGCGATCTTGTTGCCCGGCCCCCAGTTTGCCGGCGCTCTTGTTGCTCGGCCCCCAGTTTGCCGGCGATCTTGTTGCCCGGCCCCCAGTTTGCCGGCGATCTTGTTGCCCGGCCCCCAGTTTGCCGGCGATCTTGTTGCCGGACGGTGGTCGGGACGCGCGGCCGGCAACAAGATCCGTCGGCAATCCGTCAGCAACAGAAATCCGTCGGCGACCTTGTTGCCTGACAGGGGTCCGGGCGCGCGGCCGGCAACAAGATCGGTCGGTGATGGCCCGCGCTTGAGTTGAAGTGAACTTCAGCTTTTACCGTTGAGGGATGGTTCTTCTCTGCGCTCCGGGCGAAACTCAGTCGCCTTCTGTCGGTGCCCCGACGTACCGTCGGTCGACGTGACCACGCTTGCCCGCACCGAGCAGACAGCGAGGCAGGCAAGCTCGATCGCCACCTTGCTGCGACTGCGCCATTGGGCGCGCCCGCACCGCGCGGCGATCATCTTCATGCTCGCGGCCGCGACCGGCGCCATGGTTGCCGGCGCGCTGGTCCCGGTGGTGATCGGAAGCGTTGTCGACGGCCCGATCCGCCATCACGACGCCGCCGGCCTGTGGGCACTCAGCGGCGTGGCGCTGCTGCTCGGCTTCACCGAGGCGGCGCTGTTCTTCGCGCGGCGGCGGGCGATGTCCGTGGCCGCGCTCGGCGTGGAGACCGACCTACGGCGCGACCTGTTCGCGCATCTCCAGCGGCTGCCGGTGTCGTTTCACGACCGATGGCCTTCGGGCCAGCTGCTCTCCCGCCTCACCACCGACCTGTCGACCCTTCGCCGATTCATCGGTCTCGCGTCCGTCTTCCTCATTGCCAGCGCGATCACCATCTGCGTCACGCTGGCGCTACTGATCAACATCCAGGTCTGGCTCGGCCTGCTCGTGGTCGTCTCGATGATCCCGCTCGCGATCGGGACGCGCCGCTTCGAGTTGCGCTACAGCCGCGACGCCCGGAGCGCCCAGGACCTGACGGGCGACCTCGCGACCTCGGTCGAGGAGTCCGCGCTGGGAATCCGCGTCATCAAGGCCTTCGGCCGGCGCGCGCACATGCTGGCGCGCTTCCGGGAGGACGCCCGCCGGTTGCGCACTGCCGAGCTGACCAAGGTGCGCACACTCTCGCTGTTCTGGGCGCTGCTCGAAGGGCTGCCGCAGGTCATTCTCGCCGTCGTCACGGTCGGCGGCGTCTATGCGACCGCGCACGGCGCCATCTCCATCGGCCAGCTCATCGCGTTCGTCGCCCTCTATCTGCAGCTTGTGTGGCCGATCATCATGCTCGGCTGGCTGCTCGCGCTCACCCAGGAGGCGGCCAGCGCCTGTCGCCGCATCTTCGAGGTGCTCGACACCGAGCCGACCATCGTCGACCCGCCGCGGCCGGTGCCCGCCGAGCAGGGCACCACGCTGACGTTCCAGGACGTCCACTTCCGCTACGCCGACGGCGAGGTCGAGGTTCTGCGCGGTGTCGACCTTGAGATCCGCGCCGGCGAGACGATGGCGCTCGTCGGTGGCGTCGGCTCGGGCAAGACGACACTGACCGCGCTCGTCCCGCGGCTGCACGACGTCACGGGTGGCCGGGTGCTGATCGGCGGCGTCGACGTGCGCGACCTGCGCCTCGACCAACTGCGGCACGCCGTCACCACGGCGTTCGAGGACGCGACGCTGTTCTCGGCGAGCGTGTACGAGAACCTCACCCTGGGCCGGGCCGGCGTCACGTCCGACGACGTCCACGAGGCCATCGAGGTGGCACAGGCGAGCTTCGTGTACGACCTGCCATTCGGGCTCGAGACCCGCATCGGCGAGCAGGGCCTGTCGCTGTCCGGTGGTCAGCGACAACGGCTGGCGCTCGCCAGGGCCGTGCTCGGGCGGCCACGCGTGCTCGTGCTCGACGACCCGCTTTCGGCACTCGACGTGCACACCGAGTCGCAGGTCGAGGAGGCGCTGCGGCGCGTCCTCGCCGGAACCACCGCGCTCGTGGTTGCGCACCGCCCGTCGACGGTCATGCTGGCCGACCGGGTGGCGCTTCTCTCGGACGGCCGCATCGCCGCCGTCGGAACGCACCGCGAACTGCTCGACAC
>DATFTS010000556.1:0-2919 GCA_035261645.1 Jatrophihabitans sp.
CTGCACACCATTCTCACCGGCAGCGCGGATGACGCGAGTTGCGAGATCTTCAGCAAGGGAGCCGACGGGGGCTGGCGGCGGCACGCCAGTGCACGAGTCCGCCGCCAGACTCCGGCCGCGGACCGGTTCGAGACGCTGCGCGATGTGGCGACGGAGCACCTGCCCATGCGAACGCAGGAGGACATCTACGCCGCGCTGGCCGCTCGCGGGCTCGGGTATGGCCCCGCATTCACCGGCATCGTCGAAGGCGGCCTCACTGACGATCGGCGAAGCGCCTTCGCACGCATTGAGCTGCCTGCGGAGGCTGCCGCCGTGACCGGGCTTGCAGTGCACCCTGTGCTGCTCGACTCGTGCCTGCAGCTGTTCGCGATCCTTGTCCCCGGACCCGCCGACCGCATGGTGTTGCCGATCGGGATCGGCGCGTTGCGGGTGCTGGCCGATCCCGCGGACGCACGCTTCGGCCGGGCCAGCATCTGCGAGCAGCAGGGCGACACCGTGCTCGGCAACCTGGAGATGTTCGCTGCCGACGGGCGGGTCGTCGCGCAACTCTCGGACGTCCGGCTGCGAGTGCAGACTCAGGAAGACGCCGTCGCGGCCGACCAGTGGTTCCTCGAGCCGCGCTGGCCGGTCACCGACCGGCTCGGCGCGCCCGTCAACGGTCGCGGCCGCTGGTTGGTGTGCGGCCTTGGCGCCGACGGCTCGTCGGCGACAGCCGATGCGCTTACGCGGGCCGGACGGACGGCCGACCTCGCAGCAATCCCCGCGCAGGTCACCGGGCTGGACGAGCTGCGTGCGTTCTTCACGCAACGCGTCGAGCCGTCGCGTCCGGCCGGTGTCGTGCTGGTCGCCGACGCCGACCTTGCCGATTTCCCGGAAGCGGGCATTGCGTGGACGACCCGGCTGCTGGCGCTCGCGCAGGCGCTGGTTGCCACCTATCCGGACCCACCGCGGTTATACGTCCTCACCCGCGGCGCCCACTCCATCACGACGGGCGAGCCGACCGGGCTCGCCGGCGCCGGCCTGCGCGGCGTGGTCCGAGTGCTCGCGCTCGAACAGCCTTCGTTGCGTCTGACGCACACCGACGTCGACACGTTCGGCTCGGACCTTGTCGTCGAGGAACTGCTGGGCAACGCCGCCGATGACGAGGTCCGCCTGCACAGCGGCCAGCGGCACGTGGCGCGGCTGAGCTACCAGCCGCTGACCATTGCAGAGCGCGATGCCGCGTCCAGCCGGCGGGTGGCGTACGGCGAGGACGGATTCCGGCTGATGGCCGGCCGCTTCGGTGATCTCGACAGTCTGCAACTGGAGCAGCGCCCGGTGCGTGCGCCGCAGCCGAACGAGGTCACCATCCGGGTTGCAGCTGCCGGGCTGAACTTCCGCGATGTGCTGACCACTATGGGCATGCTCGCAACCGACGACGCGGCGCGCTATCGCATCGGCTTCGAGTGCACCGGCGAGGTGATCGCCGTCGGTGCCGATGTCACCTCCCTGCGCCCGGGCGACATGGTGCTGACCATGGACCTGGAGGGCGGGGCGTTCGGCAGCTTCATCACCGTGCCGGCCGTGCACGCGCGGGCGATCCCGCCGGAGCTGGATCCGGTGGCGGCGGCAGGCGTGCCGGTCGTCTTCGTCACCGCGTGGTACGCGCTGGCGCACTTGGCGCAGTTGTCAGCGGGCGAGACGGTGCTGATCCACTCCGCCGCTGGCGGCACCGGATTGGCGGCGGTCGCGGTCGCCCGGGCACTCGGCGCGGAGGTGCTAGCCACTGCCGGCAGCCCCGAGAAGCGGGCATTCCTGCGCGGGATGGGCATCGAGCACGTGATGGACTCGCGGTCGTTGGAGTTCGTGGAACAGACCTTGTCGGCGACCGACGGAGCCGGCGTCGACGTGGTCTTGAACTCGCTGTCCGGCGCGGCCATCCGCGCAGGCCTGCGGACGCTACGGCCGTTCGGCCGGTTCATCGAGCTCGGCGTCCGCGACATCCTCGCCGACACTGCGCTCGGCATGGCGCCACTGCAGCACAACATCACGTTCAGCAGCGTCAACCTGATCGAAGTGCAGCAGCGGCGGCCGAAGCTGTTCGGGCGCATGCTCGACGAGGTCGTCGAGCGGTTGCGCACCGGGCAGTTGCGCGCGCTGCCGAGTCAGGCGTTCGGCCTTGACGAGGTCAGCGACGCCTTCCGGATGATGGCCGGTGCGCAGCACATCGGCAAGCTCGTCGTCACGATCCCGCAGAGCGGCCGGACGACGGCGCGAATCAGCAACCCCTCGCCGGTGCGGTCCGGCGGGACCTACATCGTCACCGGCGGCCTGCGCGGTGTCGGCCTGGAGACCGCACGCTGGCTGGCGGACAACGGCGCGACCCGCCTGGTGCTCAACGGACGCAGCGCGCCGACACCGCAGGCCAGCGAGGCGCTCGACGAACTTCGGGCCCGCGAGGTGGATGTCGTGGTGGAACTCGGTGACGTCGCCGAGGCAGGCGTTGCCCGGCGACTCGTGGAGGTGGCGACGCGCGACGGTGGCGCGTTGCACGGAGTGGTGCACTCGGCGATGGTGCTCGACGACGCCGTCGCCAGCAACATCACCCAGCAGCAGATCGACGCGGTGTGGCGCCCAAAGGTGCTCGGGGCGTGGCAATTGCATGAGGCGCTCGCCGACCAACGGCTCGATTGGCTCGTCGTGTACTCGTCGATGGCGGCGCTGCTTGGCAACCCGGGGCAGGGCGTGTACGCCGCGGCCAACGCGTGGCTGGATGGGTTCGCGCAATGGCGTAGCGCGCAGGGACGCCCGACCCTCGCGGTGAATTGGGGTGCGTGGGGCGAGGTCGGCCAGGCGACCGACTTCGCCGAACGCGGGTACCGCACGATCAGCACGGACAGCGGCCTGCGGGCGCTGGCCGAATTGCTGCTGCACAAGCGC
>DATFTS010000557.1:0-7570 GCA_035261645.1 Jatrophihabitans sp.
TCCTTGAAGAAGTCGGTGCAGTCGACGAGCTCGAGCCCGAAGCGAAGATCCGGCTTGTCGGTGCCGTAGCGGTCCATGGCGTCGTAGTAGGTCATGCGCTGGATTGGGGTCTGGATCTCGTGGCCCACGAGCCGCCACAGCGCCACCAGCACCTTCTCGGCCAGGGCGATGACGTCGTCCTGATCGACGAAGCTCATCTCGATGTCGAGCTGGGTGAACTCCGGCTGCCGGTCGGCGCGGAAATCCTCGTCGCGATAACACCGCGCAATCTGGAAGTACTTCTCGACGCCGGCCACCATCAGCAACTGCTTGAACAGCTGCGGCGACTGCGGCAGCGCGTACCAGCTGCCTGGTCGAAGCCGTGCCGGCACGAGGAAGTCCCGCGCGCCCTCAGGGGTGGAGCGCGTCAGCGTCGGCGTCTCCACCTCGGTGAAGCCCTGGGCGAGCAGCGCGTCGCGCGCCGCGCGGTTGACCTGGCTGCGCAGTTGCAGCGCGTGCGCGGGTCCAGGACGGCGCAGGTCGAGGTAGCGGTACTTCAGCCGCACCTCCTCGCCGACATCGGTGTAGGCGTCGAGTTGGAACGGCAGTGGCGCCGCCTCGTTCAGCACCTTCAGTTCGGAGGCGACGACCTCGATCTCGCCCGTGGGCAGCGCCGGGTTGACGCTGCCCTCGGGCCGTAGCCGCACCTCGCCGGTGACGGCGACGACCCACTCGTTACGCAGGTGATGCGCGGTTTCTGCGTCGCGGAACACGACCTGCGCCGTGCCGCTGCGATCGCGCAGGTCGATGAAGATGACTCCCCCGTGGTCGCGCCGAGTGGCCACCCAGCCGGCCAGGGTGACGGTCTTTCCTTCGTCGGAGGCGCGGAGGCTGCCGGCGTCGTGGGTTCTGATCACGGATTCACTTTCTCGGTGACGACGTGCGGGCGCAGGTCGGCTTCAGGCGGGAGCCAGGACGTCGGATCTGCGGCGACCTGCTCACCGCTGCGGATGTCCTTCACCTCATGCGGCTCGCCCGGGAACCACACGTACGGGATGCCGCGACGTTCGGCGTAGCGGATCTGCCGGCCGTACTTCTGCGCGGAGGCGGCTACCTCTGCGGAGACGCCGCGTCGGCGCAAGGCCTGCGCCACGGCGTCGCACTCCGTCCGCGCGTCCTCGTTCGGCAGCGCGACGAGCACGACCGACGGCACGGTCCGCGAGCCGCGGAGCATGCCGCGTTGCAGCAGCGGGACGACGACGCGGGTGACGCCGAACGAGATGCCCACGCCCGGGTAGGTCGTCTTCCCGTCGGAGGCCAGCGAGTCGTAACGCCCGCCCGAGCACACCGAGCCGAGCGACTCGAACCCCGCCATCCGGGTTTCGAACACCGTGCCGGTGTAGTAGTCCAGACCGCGCGCGATGCGCAGATCGGCTTCGACGGCGACGCCGGTGATCGACGCGCACCCGTCGACCACAGCGGCGAGCTCCTCCAGACCCCGGTCGAGCAGCTCGTGCTCGACACCGAGCGAACGCACCTGAGCGATGAACGAGGAATCGCCGGCGCGGATCTCCGCGAGCTCAAGACACAGCTGCGCCTGCCGCTCGTCGAGGCCGGCGTCAGCGCGCAACTGCTTGGCGACTTCGTCGACCGGCACCTTGTCCAGCTTGTCGATCACCCGCATCACGGCCGGGACGTCCGGCGCGCCGAGCCCACGGTAGAAGCCCTCGATGAGGCGCCGGTTGTTCACCTGCAGGCGCAACGGCGGCAGGAAGTCCAGCGTGGCCAGCGCCTCGGCCATCACCCGCGCGACCTCGACGTCATGATGGAACGCCAGCTGGTCGCGTCCCACGACGTCGATGTCGGCCTGGGTGAACTCGCGGAAACGGCCTTCCTGCGGCCGCTCACCACGCCACACCTTCTGGATCTGGTAGCGGCGGAACGGGAACTCGAGATGCCCAGCGTGCTCCAGCACGTAGCGTGCGAACGGCACGGTGAGGTCGTAATGCAGGCCCAACGATGCGCGCTCGGCCGACTCGTCGGCGTCGTCAGCGTGCAGCCGGCGCAGTACGTAGACCTCTTTGTCGATCTCTCCCTTGCGCAGCAACTGCTCAAGCGACTCGACCGCAGGCGTCTCGATCGGCGCGAAGCCGTGCAGCTCGAAGACCTCACGCAGCCGGTCCAGCACAGCCAACTCGACGAAACGCTGGTCGGGCAGCAGTTCGGGGAAGCCGGAGATCGGCATCAGAGGTCCTGCAGGAACGGGTTGGTGGCCCGCTCGCGGGCGATGGTGGTCGACGGCCCGTGACCGGGATGCACCACAGTGGTGTCGTCCATCGGCAAGATCACCTCACGCAGCGACGTCAGCATCTGTGGCATCGAGCCGCCGGGCAGGTCCGTGCGCCCGATCGAACCCGCGAACAGGACGTCGCCGCAGAACGCGATCGGATCGTCGGCTGTGTCGACGCCGAAGACCACCGAGCCGCTGCTGTGCCCGGGCGCATGCCGGACGGCAAGGTCGAGCCCGGCGAGTGAGATCTTGTCGTTGTCCGCGAGTTCGCGTACGTCGTCGGGTTCGGCGAAGGTCAGCGAGCCGAACAGCGGCGTGCCGCGCGGCAGGCCCACGCCCGACCACGGATCGGCCAGCTGTCGGCGATCTCCCGGGTGGATGTAGGCGGGCACGTCGCGGGCCTGGCACACCGGCAACACAGAAAACGTGTGGTCGAAGTGGCCGTGGGTCAGCAGCACCGCCACCGGATGCAACCGGTGCTCGGCGATCACCTCGTCCAGCTGGTCGGTGATCCCGATTCCCGGGTCGATGACGATGCACTGCTCCCCGTCGGCGGCGGCCACGACCCAGCAGTTGGTGTCGGTGACGGCGGACGGGAACCCCGCGATGAGCACGCCGAGACACTCCTGAATCCTGTTGGTCGAGACATCCAAGCCTACCGAGGCAGTTCACAGCGCCGCGCACAACCGGCTTTCGTACACTGCGCGGGGGTTTTCCCCGCCGACCCGACCGGAGGACACCGCACCGTGCCGACGAACCAGCAGCGCCGGGAAGCCGAACGCCGCCGCCTCCAACGCCAGCTCGAGGAGCGCCGCTCCCGCGAGGCCGCGCGCAAGCGGACGACCCTGATCGCCTCGATCGTCGGGACGGTCGTGCTCATCGCGGTGATCGCCGTGGTGGTCATCCTCGCGACCAATAACTCCGGCAAGAAGCCCCCGGCGGCGGCTTCGAAGGGGAGCCCGAGCGACACGGTGTCGAGCCCCAGCGCGGCGCCGAGTTCGCCGAAGATCACCACGCCTACCGCCGCGTGCGCGAAGCCGCCGAAGGGCAACAGCGCATCCTTCGAGGGGGTCACCGTCACCGGCGCCAAGAACCTCAAACACGCGCCGATCGTGAAGTCTGTCTCGCAGCAGGCGCCGACGACGCTGCAGTGCCAGGACCTCGTCGTGGGCACCGGCAAGGAGGCGACTCCGACCTCCACCGTGTCGGTGCAGTACCTGGGCGTGCTCTACAAGAACGGCACCCAGTTCGACGCGTCGTGGTCGCACGGCGGCAAGCCGATCTCGTTCTCGCTGACCGGCGTGGTGCCCGGCTTCACACAGGGCATCGGCGGCGCCGGCAAGGTCGCGCCGATGCGCGTCGGCGGGCGGCGGATCATGATCCTGCCCGCTTCGCTCGGCTACGGCTCCACTGCGAACGGCAGTATCCCGGCGAACTCGTCGCTCGTCTTCGTCGTCGACCTCACGAGCGTCACCGGCTAACCACGTGGTTACCGACAAGCAGCGGCGGGCTGCGGAGCAGCGGCGGCTGCGGCGTCAGCAGCAACGCCGGGCGGAGCAGGTCGCCCGGCGGCGGAAGTTCGCGCTGATCGCGTCCGCCGTGGGCACGCTCGTGATCATCGCGGTCGTGATCGTGTTCGTTGTGAGCACGAACGGAGACAAGAGCACCCCTGTTGCCGGCTCCACCAAGACGCCGTCGCCCACTGCGACCTCAGCCGGGACGACCGCCGCTACGGCGTCCTACCCATGCACGTGGACGAAGTCGGGCGCGCCGGCCAAGCCGGCGACCGTCCCGTCGACGACCACCCCGCCCCGCACCGGCAAGGTCGACCTGCTCGTGCAGACCTCGCGTGGCTCGATGACCTTTGCGCTCGACCGGGCGGCGGCGCCGTGCACCGTGCAGAGCTTCGTCTCGCTGGCCGAGGAGGGCTACTTCAACTCGACACCGTGCCACCGGCTCACCACATCCGGCATCTACGTGCTGCAGTGCGGCGATCCGACCGGCACCGGCACGGGCGGCCCCGGTTACACCGTCCCGGACGAGGCCAAGGGCAACGAGACCTATCCGGCGGGCACGATCGCGATGGCGCGCACCCCCACCGAGCACAGCGGGGGCAGCCAGTTCTTCATCGTCTACAAGGACTCGCCGAACCTGATGCAGCACCTGGGGGCGCTGCAATACACCGTCTTCGGCCGGGTCACCAGCGGCATGAAGATCATCGATCAGGTGGCGGCCAAGGGCGCCAATCCGGCCGGTGACGGCAAGCCGAAGCTGCCCGTCACCCTGACGAACGTTGCGGTCGTCCAGTAGCTAGTTGCCGGTCTCGAGCCGGTGGGCGTCGTACACGCCCTCGATGTTCTTGATGGCCCGCAGCAGGTGCTTGAGGTGCTTCGCCTCGGCCATCTCGAAGGTGAAGCGGCTTACCGCGACACGGTCGCGATTAGTGGTGACGTTGGCCGACAGGATGCTGACCCGGTCGTCGGAGAGCACTCGGGTGACGTCGGAGAGCAGGCCGTGCCGATCGAGCGCCTCGACCTGGATGGAGACGACGTAGGTGGCGCCGGCCGACGGTACCCATTCGACATCGAGAAGGCGCTCGGACTGCTGTGTCAACGAGCCGGCGTTCGTGCACGACGTCCGATGGACCGAAACTCCCCCACCGCGCGTCACAAAGCCGAGGATGTCGTCACCGGGCACCGGCGTGCAGCAGCGGGCCAGCTTCGTGTGGATGTCGGTGACACCCCTCACCCGCACGCCCGAGTCGCCGGAGCGTTGCACGCCGACCGGCGCCTCCACGGCGAACGGGACGGTCGCCTCGGCGATGTCCTCAACCGCGCCCTCGGACCCGCCGAGCTGGTTGACCAGCTTCTGCACGACCGACTGCGCCGAGACGTGGTTCTCTCCTATCGCCGCGTACAGCGCGGAGATGTCGACGTAGTGCATGTCGTGCGCGAGCGTGAGCAGCTGATCGCCGCCGAGCAGCCGCTGGATGGGCAACGACGCCTTGCGCATCGCCTTGGACAGCGCCGTCTTGCCGGCGTCGATCGCGTCCTCGCGGCGCTCCCGGGCGAACCACTGCCGGATCTTCGTGCGGGCCCGGGGCGACTTGACGAACTCCAGCCAGTCACGCGACGGGCCGGCGCTCTCGGCCTTCGACGTGAAGATCTCGACGGTGTCGCCGTTGTCGAGCTGGCTCTCCAGTGCGACCAACTTGCCGTTGACCCGGGCGCCGATGCACCGGTGCCCGACCTCGGTGTGCACGGCATAGGCGAAGTCCACGGGGGTGGAGCCGCCGGGCAGCCCGAGCACGTCCCCCTTCGGGGTGAAGACGTACACCTCGCTGGCGCCGAGGTCGTAGCGCAGCGCGTCGAGGAACTCTTCGGGCTCCTGCGCCTCTCGCTGCCAGTCGAGCAGCTGGCGCAGCCATCCCATCTCCTCGGACATGCCGCCCGGGTCGGCGACCGCGATGTCCTTGCGCTCCTTGTACTTCCAGTGCGCTGCGATGCCGTACTCGGCGGTGCGGTGCATGGCGTGAGTGCGGATCTGCAGCTCCACCGGTTTGCCGCCCGGCCCGATGATCGTCGTGTGCAGCGACTGGTACATGTTGAACTTCGGCATCGCGATGTAGTCCTTGAACCGGCCGGGTACTGGTTGCCAGTTCGCGTGGATGACGCCGAGGGTGGCGTAGCAGTCGCGCTCGGACTCGACGAGCACGCGGATGCCGACGAGGTCGTAGATGTCGGTGAATTCGCGGCCGCGCACGATCATCTTCTGGTAGATCGAGTAGTAGTGCTTCGGCCGGCCGGTGACCTCGGCCTTCAGGCCGCCGTCACGCAAGTCGACGCAGATGCGTTCGATGACCTCGCTGAGATAGGTGTCGCGGCTGGGTGCGCGCTCGGCGACGAGACGGACGATCTCGTCGTAGCGCTTGGCGTAGAGCGTGGCGAAGGCAAGATCCTCGAGTTCCCACTTCACGGTGTTCATGCCCAGCCGGTGGGCCAGGGGGGCGAGCACCTCGAGCGTCTCGCGGGCCTTGCGCTCCTGCTTCTCCGGCGGCAGGAACCGCAGCGTGCGCATGTTGTGCAGCCGGTCGGCGAGCTTGATCACCAGCACGCGCGGGTCGCGGGCCATCGCGACGACCATCTTGCGGATCGTCTCCGCCTCTGCCGCGGCACCGAACTTGACCTTGTCCAGCTTGGTGACGCCGTCGACGAGGTGGGCCACCTCTTGGCCGAATTCGTCGTTGATGTCGTCGAGGGTGAGGCCGGTGTCCTCGACCGTGTCGTGCAACAGCGCCGCGACGAGGGTCGTGGTGTCCATGCCGAGTTCGGCCAGGATCGTCGCCACCGCCAGCGGGTGGGTGATGTACGGGTCGCCGCTCTTGCGCAACTGCCCGCGGTGGCAAGCCTCGGCGCGGTCGTAGCCGCGCTGCAGCAGCCGGGCGTCCACCTTCGGGTGCGAGCGGCGGTGGATCGCCAGCAGCGGCTCCAGGACCGGCGCGACGGGCACCTGGCGGCGGGTGGACGTGACGACGCGGCGGGCCAGGCGATCGCGCACCCGGCGCCGGTGATGCGCGCTGTCGGTGCTCTGCGCCGACAGGTCCGAGTCGTCGGCTGCCGCGGGGGTGAGGAGGACGTCAGCGAGCGCGGGGTCGGCCT
Source organism: Jatrophihabitans sp. (assembly GCA_035261645.1). Lineage (GTDB taxonomy): Bacteria > Actinomycetota > Actinomycetes > Mycobacteriales > Jatrophihabitantaceae > Jatrophihabitans. Next base: position 6,928 of record DATFTS010000557.1, read on the forward strand.
GCGGCGCCTCTTCGGCGGGCACGGCCGATCCCGTGGATTGGAGCGGCGTGTGCCGCGTGCCGGCCTCAGTGGTCAGGACCGGACCCCTCTCTCGCCGTGGCTGAGATCCAGTCTACGGACGCAAAGGCCCGGACGCCCACCCGCGCTGCGACTCGCTGGGGCGTTACTCATCCAGCGCCATGGTGAACAGGGCGGCTCAGATGGTGAGCAGCGCCTTGAGTTCGGGCAGACCGGCCAGCACGGCACGCCCGTTCAGGAAGCTCAGCTCGACGATGACCGCCAGAGCCACGACGCTGGCGCCGGCTTTGGTGAGCAGGTCCGCGGCGGCGCGCATGGTGCCGCCTGTGGCGAGCACGTCGTCAACGATCACGACCCGCTTGCCGGCCAGCAGCCCGTCCGGTACCTCGATCTCCGCGCTGCCGTACTCGAGGTCGTAGCTGCGTTGCAGGGTCGGCGGCGGCAGCTTGCCCGCCTTGCGCACCGGCACCAGCCCGCAGCCCAACTGGCAGGCGAGGGCACCGGCGACGAGGAAGCCGCGCGCCTCGATACCTGCGACGACGTCGGCCTCGTCGTGCACCGACTTCGCCAGCCCGCGGATCACCCGGTCGAAGGCGGCGCCGTCGGCCAGCAGTGGCGAGATGTC
>DATFTS010000558.1:0-2917 GCA_035261645.1 Jatrophihabitans sp.
TCCGGTAGAAACCCGCGGCAGAGAGGTGGACCCGCTGGAAGTAGGCAGTCCGCACCAACTCGTCCCAGCCGAGCTCAGCCGTGGTGCCGAGTGCCCGTGCCACGCCGTCGACGATGCGGACGTCCGCCGGGTTGGCGCCGAACTGTGCCGCGGCGACACGCAGCAGCCGCTGACGGATCTGCTCGCAGGCGTTCTTCACCGCGCCGCCGTTCAGATCCGCGCCCGAGCTCGCAGCGGTGGCCGACGTGTTCGGCACCTTGTCGGTGCGCGTCGGGGCCATCCGGACGTCGTGCAGCGGGATACCGAGGGTGGTCGCGGCGACCTGCAGCATCTTCGTGTGCAGACCCTGACCCATCTCGGTGCCGCCGTGGTTGATCAGCACCGAGCCGTCCTTGTAGACGTGCACGAGCGCGCCGGCCTGATTGAACGCGGTCAGGTTGAACGAGATGCCGAACTTCACCGGTGTCACCGCCAGCCCGCGCTTGGTGTGCGGGTGCGTGGCATTGAACAACTCGATCTCGCGCGCCCGCTCGGCGACGTCGGCGCGGCTGATCACCTCGTCCCATACGGTCTCGAGCCGCTCCGGGTGGCGCACCGGTTGGCCGTATGGCGTGCGTTGTCCGGCTCGGTAGAAGTTGCGCCGCCGCAACTCCATCGGGTCAAGTCCCAGCAACGGCGCGCAGCGGCCGAGGATGTCCTCGATCACGAGCATGCCCTGCGGGCCGCCGAAGCCGCGGAACGCCGTGTTCGACGTCTTGTTCGTCTTCGCGATGCGCCCGTGCACCATCAGGTTCGGCACCCAGTACGCGTTGTCGATGTGGCAGAGCGCGCGGGCGAGCACAGGCTCGGACAGGTCGAGGCTCCACCCGCCGTCCGCGGTCAGCGTCGCGTCGAGGGCCTGCAGCCGTCCGTCCTCGTCGAACCCCACGCGCCACTGTGCGTGGAAGCCGTGCCGCTTGCCGGACATCGTCAGGTCCTGGGTGCGATTGAGCCGCAGGCGCACCGGACGGCCGGTCAGCACGGCACCCAGGGCGGCGATCGCCGCGAACCCGTGCGGCTGCATCTCCTTGCCGCCGAATGCGCCGCCCATGCGCAGGCACTGCACGGTGACCTCGTGGCTGTGCCGGCCGAGCACGTGAGCGACGATCTCCTGCGTCTCCGAAGGGTGTTGGGTGCTGCTCTGCACGAACACCTGCTCGCTCTCGTCCACGTAGGCGAGAGCAGCATGCGTCTCGAGATAGAAGTGCTCCTGTCCGGCGAACTCGATCTCGCCGCTGAACACCCGCGCCGCGCGCGCAAATCCGACCTGCACGTCACCGCGCACGAGCCGCGGCTGCGCGCCCTGGAAGCTTTCGGCCGCAACCGCGTCGCGCACGGTGATCACCGCCGGCAGGGGTTCGACGTCGACCTCGACGGCCCCCGCGCCGAGCCGCGCGGCCTCCAGCGTCTCGCCGAGCACCCAGCACACGGCGTGCCCGTTGAACATCACCTCGGTGGGGAACAGCGGCTCGTCGTGCTTGATCCCAGCGTCATTGACGCCGGGCACGTCAGCCGCGGTGAGGACGCGGACGACGCCGGGCACCGCGAGCGCCGGCTCGGTGCGCAAGGCAGTCACGCGCGCGTGTGCATGGAACACCTGCACCGGGTAGGCGTGCAGGACGTCCTTCGTCCGCTGCACCAGATCGTCGGTGTAGAGCGCCGCGCCGGTGACATGCAACGCCGCGCTTTCGTGCGGAATCGCGACACCGACCGCCGGGTTGTCCGGACGTTCTGAGAGCGCGCTCATGCCAACACCTCCTCGGCCGTCTCGGCGTGCAACTTCAACAGGCTTTGGCCGAGCATCGCGGCACGGTAACGCGCGCTTGCCCGGTGGTCGTCGAGTGGCGTGCCCTCCGCCTGCAGCACGGCCGCTGCCTGGCGGACGGTGTCAAGCGTCCACGACCGACCGGTGAGCGCAGCCTCCGTGTCGTAGGCCCGGATTGGCGTCGCGGCCACACCGCCCAACCCGATACGCACGCGTCGCACCGAGCCGTCGACGAGGTGGAGTCCGAACGCCACCGCCACGCTGGAGATGTCGTCGAAGCGCCGCTTCGCGATCTTGTGAAATGCGGAGACCGGCGGTAGCGGCAGCGGGATGCGGATCGAGCGGATGAGCTCGCCGCGGCGCCGGACGCTCTGCCGGTAGTCGGTGAAGTAGTCGGCCAGCGGAACCTCACGCTCACCGTCGGCGTCGGCAAGCACGAGGACGGCGTCCAGGGCGAGCAGCACCGGCGGGCAGTCCCCGATGGGCGAACAGGTACCGAGGTTGCCGCCGAGGGTCGCGCCGTTGCGGATCAGCCGCGACGCGAACTGCGGGAACAGTTCGTCGAGCAACGGCACCCTGCCGTCGAGGCGGCGTTCGATCTCGGTCAGCGTCAGAGCCGCGCCGATCTCGATGACGTCGTCGCGGACGGTGAGTTCGCGCAGCTCCGGCAGCCGGTCGATCGCGACCACGTCGTCACCGCGCCGGCCGCGCAGGTTGACCTCGACGCCCCAGTCGGTGCACCCCGCCACCGGGATTGCATCGGGCCGCTCGCGCAATATCCGCAGTGCATCGGCAAGACTGGCGGGCCGGACGAAGCGCCGCCCGCCCTGCGCCAGCTCGGTCGCGGCGGGTGCGGGCGCCGGGGCCGACTGGCGCGCCGCGAAGTGGTCGTCCGCGCCCGGAGCAGCGAGCGCGAACGCGGCGTCGCGGATCGGCCGGTAACCGGTGCACCGGCACAGGTTGCCGCTGAGCGCGTGCAGGTCGAAGCCGTTGCAGCCGTGCTCGCCGCCGTCGGCAGTCGGGTCGGCGGCGCGGTCGGGACGGTAGTACTCGGCCGCCATGCTGCAGACGAAGCCCGGCGTGCAGTACCCGCACTGCGAGCCGCCGCGCACG
>DATFTS010000559.1:0-4031 GCA_035261645.1 Jatrophihabitans sp.
CCCGATCGACCCGACGCTGAACTGACTCATTGCGATGCTGATCCGCCCGGCTGAACTCGCCGCGATGCGCGAGGGAACCGTCGACCTCGCCTTCCGACGCTGGGACCGACCGCGTTTGCGCGTCGGCACTCACATGCGAACGCAGGTGGGCCTGCTCGAGGTGCTGTCCGTCCGGCAGGTCGCGGCGCGCTCGATCACTGCCGGCGAGGCCCGCCGTGCGGGTGCCAAGTCCCGGGCCGAGCTGCTCGCGTTGCTCTCCAGCCGCGCGGACAGACCGATATTCCGCGTCGAGTTGCGCTACGCGGGTGCGGATCCGCGCGTCGCGCTGCGTGCGCAGGCTGCCCCGTCCGCGGCGGAACTCGAGGCGATACGGACGCGGTTGGCGCGGTTGGACGCTGCGTCTCGACGCGGGCCATGGACCAAGCAGGTGCTGCAGCTGATCGCAGCTCGGCCGGCCGTCCGTGCCCCGGATCTTGCGGCCGAGCTGGGTCTGGAGACCGTCGTGTTCAAGCGCGACGTGCGCAAGTTGAAGGAGCTCGGCCTGACCGAGTCGCTCAAGATCGGCTACCGGCTGGCTCCGCGCGGCCACGCACTGCTGACGACGTGCACTCGCGGCAACAGCCGCTGACCGGTGCGAGCCTTAGCGCTCGACCCGGCCGTCGATGAAGTCCTGCACGGCTTGGCGCGCCTCGTCGTCGGAGTACTGCACCGGCGGAGACTTCATGAAGTAGCTCGAGGCCGAGAGGATCGGTCCGGCGATGCCGCGGTCCTTCGCGATCTTCGCCGCCCGCAGCGCGTCAATGATGATGCCGGCCGAGTTCGGTGAGTCCCACACCTCGAGCTTGTACTCCAGGTTCAGCGGCACGTCCCCGAACGTCTTGCCCTCGAGCCGGACGAACGCCCACTTGCGGTCGTCGAGCCACGCAACGTAGTCGGACGGGCCGATGTGCACGTTGCGCTCGCCGAGGTCGCGATCTGGGATCTGCGACGTCACTGACTGCGTCTTGCTGATCTTCTTGGACTCCAGCCGCTCACGCTCGAGCATGTTCTTGAAGTCCATGTTGCCGCCGACGTTGAGCTGGTAGGTGCGCTGCACCTCGACGCCGCGGTCCTCGAACAGCTTGGCGAGCACCCGGTGCGTGATGGTCGCACCGACCTGGCTCTTGATGTCGTCGCCGACGATCGGCACGCCGGCGTCCTCGAACTTCTTCGCCCACACCGGGTCGGACGCGATGAACACCGGCAGCGCGTTGACGAAGGCGACCTTCGCGTCGATGGCGCACTGCGCGTAGAACTTGTCGGCCTGCTCGGAACCGACGGGCAGGTAGGAGATGAGGACGTCGACCTGTTCGTCCTTGAGCACCTTGACGATGTCGACAGGTTCGTCGTGCGACTCCTCGATCGTCTCTCGGTAGTACTTGCCGAGGCCGTCGAGGGTGTGACCACGCTGCACCTGCACGCCGAGTTGCGGCACGTCGCAGATCTTGATCGTGTTGTTCTCGCTGGCGAGGATCGCCTGCGAAAGATCGGTGCCGACCTTCTTGGCGTCGACGTCGAAGGCCGCGACGAACTCGATGTCTCGCACGTGGTACGGGCCGAAGCTGACGTGCATCAGACCCGGCACCTTCTGGCTCGGGTCGGCGTCGCGGTAGAAGTGCACGCCCTGGACGAGTGACGCGGCGCAGTTGCCGACGCCCACGATTGCGACCCGGATCTTGCCGGACGCGGACTGCGAACCCATCAGGGCTCCTCCTTCGTATTGGTGCATCTCGGAATCATTTTTCGGCGCCGTTGGCGGCGCCCGATCGCTCATGTTCGATCAGCTCGTTGAGCCAGCGGACCTCACGATCAACCGACTCCAAGCCGTGCTCGTGCAGCATCCGGGTGTAGCGGTCGAGCCGCTGTCCGGTTCTGGCGAACGAGCTGCGCATCCCTTCGCGCTGCTCCTCGACTCGGCGGCGCCGGCCTTCGAGGATCTGCAGCCGGATGTCCGACCGAGTCTGCGCGAAGAATGCAAGCCGGGCGCCGAATCCGTCGTCGTCGAACGCGTCGGGCCCCACATCGGCCAACAGCTCGGCAAGGTGTTCCTTGCCTTCGGCCGTGAGCTTGTAGACGCGTTTGCCGCGGCGGGAACGCATGCTCGGCGCAGCCGGCTCCAGCGGCAGCTCCTCGGAGATCCAGCCCGCCTCGGACAGTCGCCGCAAGGTGGGGTACAGCGAGCCGTACGAGAACGCCCGAAACGCGCCGAGCAGCGAGGAGAGCCGCTTGCGAAGCTCGTATCCGTGCATCGGGCTCTCGTTGAGCAACCCGAGGACGGCGATCTCCAGCACGCGAACCGGCTCCTATGTCGATGTGATGTATCAGCACGATACATCAAAGGAAACGGTTCGCCACAACCTCGGTAGCTAAATCGTGAACACGAGGTAGCGCGTGAGTGTTGCTTCGGTCCTCCCGGCCCACCTACCGGCGGCGATTGTTGCCGATCCGGACTGGTGCGTCCCGATCAAGGCACGGTACGGTGCCGAGCGGACCTGGGAGGATCATGAGAACATTGCGCGCTATCCGGCACAGCGCGATCGGAGTCAGCCTGCTCGCTTTCGTTGCCACTGCCGGTGCCCTCACCGTGCAGGCGACGCTCGCAAATGCGGTGACGACGACCCGTTACGTCGCGACCACTGGTCACGACACGACTGACTGCACGGACAAGACCAATCCGTGTTTGACGATCCAGTACGCGGTGGACCAGGCAAATGCCGGCGACACCGTGTCGATTGCGACGGGCGTCTACGACGAGGCGGTTCTCATCCGCGAGTCCCTGACACTCATCGGCGCCGGGTCGACCGGGTCCGGTAAGACGACGATCAACGGGCACACCGACGGCAGCGCGCCCAGCATCACCGTCGACGGCTTCGACACGAGTGAGACTCCCAATGTGGCGATCAGCAACGTCAACGTCTCCGGTAACCCGAGCAACGTGGGCATCCTCGTAACCGACGCAACCGCGACGATCACAGACAGCGTGATTTCGCACAACTTCGATTCCGGCGTTGTGCTGGACACCCAGTCGAGGCCGTTCGCACGGACCGCGGCAGCGACGCCGGTCGTTCCGTCCGCGACGATCAGCAACTCGCACATCACCGATAACGGCTCGACAGACGCCTCAGCGGACGGAGTCGCGGTGAACGCCGGGACAGTCGCGGTGGACCACAGCACGATTGCGCGCAACAGCGACGGCGGTGTGATCGTCTATGACGGGTCGGCGACGATTGATACGACCACGCTGGACGCGAACACCGGCGCTGCCGTGGTCGTGCTCTACAGCACGACCGGCGTGTCGGTAACCAACAGCACCTTGTCGCACACGGTGCCCTTCAGCGACGGCCAGGGCACCGCGTTCGGGGCGGGCCTGATCGCGTTCCCCGGCGCCAGTGCTTCGGTGGACAACTCGACGTTCTCGGGCAACACAGGCCAAGGTGTGTTCTCTGTTCTGGGCACTGTCTCGGTTGCCAATTCGACAATTTCGGGCACCAAACCAGCCGCGCCAGGCGACGAGACTCCTTCGGGCGGCGTTGTGGCCTTCAACGCGCCTCCGACGGTCGTGAACGTCGGTCGACGCGCATTCGGCACCGGCCACACTGCTTCGGCCGCTCAGGATTCGCCCAAGGCCCCCGTGGCGCCTGGAGTGACGCTGACCGGCACGATCTCCGCGAAGAACACATCCGTGCACGACTGCAACGGCTCCGTCGTCGACCTTGGTTACAACCTTGCCGGCGACGCCAGCTGCCATTTCAGCGCGGCTGGTAGCCGGAACAGTGGTGTGGCGAAGTTGGGTGGGTTGGCGGATAACGGTGGGCCGACGTTGACGCAGGAGCCGGCGAAGGGGTCGGACGCGATCGATGCGATCCCGTCGGGTAAGGCGGGGTGTGTGGCGGATGCCCTCGATCAGCGTGGGGTGTCGCGTCCGCAGGGTGGCAAGTGTGATGTGGGTGCGGTGGAGGTTGATCAGCCGGCGGTGGTGATCAGGCCGGCTG
>DATFTS010000560.1:0-4552 GCA_035261645.1 Jatrophihabitans sp.
GCAGGACGTGGTCGGTGATGTAGCCGTTGCGCAGAACGGCGAGCGCGAAATCGGCGATCTCGTCCGGCTGCCCGAGCCGCCGGACGGGCACTCGGGCAGCGAGCTCCCCCGGGTCGCCGGGCAGCATGCCGGTCTGCTCGATCAACGCCGGTGCGATCGCGTTGACGGTGACACCGTCGGCCGCCGCACGCGCGGCAAGGTAATGCACGAGACCATGTAGCGCTGCCTTCGACGCCGCGTAGTCAGGACCGACCACGCCACCGGTGAATGCCGCAACCGACGAGGTGAACAGCACTCGGCCGAAGCGCCGCTTCTGCATCACGGGTACTACGCGGCGCGCCAGCAGGAACGCCGCACGAGCGTTGACTGCCATCGTCTTGTCCCACTCGGCAGGGCTGACCTCCTCCAGCGACATCCGCCGCACGCTTCGGCCGTGGTTGACGACCAGCACGTCCACCGGGCCCAGCGACCGCTCGGTCTCGGACACCAGTTGCTCACAAGCAAGCGGATCAGCCAGATCAGCCTGGATCGCCAGCGCCTGACCTGTGCCGCGAGCCCGCTCGACCACGTGGTGTGCCGGCTGCGGCGAACTGCTGTAGTGCACGACGACTCGTGCACCCGCAGCCAGCAACCGGTCGCTGATCGCCCGCCCGATACCGCCGCTGCCACCGGTCACCAGCGCGACCCGCCCGGCAAGTTCCGTCTCCATGCCCCAACGGTAGGTGCGCCTCTGCGGCGTCCCGCAGCCTCGCCACCCGTAGGATCGCGTCGTGAGCACGGGCGTCCGTCCCATCGTCAGCACCACCACGCTGGGCCAGGCCTGGCTCGAGGTCGCCGAGCTGATCCTCGACGCAGGGAAGCCAGGGTTCTGGTCGGGCGCGCCGTTACGTGAGCTGCTGCGGACGACCCTGGAGGTCTCCGCGCCCGACCCCGACGACTCGTTGATCGGGCGTTTCGCCGACCGCGAGCGCTTGGCGTGGATGCGTGCCAACTTCACCGACCACGCGCGCGTTGCAGCCTTGGGTGACGCCGACAGCTACGCGACCAGGCTGTACGACTACGCGCGCTCCGGCCGCGACCAGATCCAGTGGGTGATCGGACGGCTGAGGGCCGACCGGTACGTCCGCGACGCCACCATCACGACGTTCCAGCCACTCACGGACACGACGTACGTGCCGTGCGTCAGCCTGCTCGACTTCTGGCTGGAGGACGGCGCGCTACAGCTCGGTGTGTACGCCCACGGCATCGACTTCGGCACCAAGGGCTACGCCAACCTGGTGGAGCTGGCAGCGCTGCAGCAGCGCGTGGCCGCCGAGCTGAGCGCCGGGATCGGCACGCTGACGATGACGATCAAGTCCGCGCACATCTACGACACCGAGCTCGAGTTGATGCGCGACATCAGACGTCGAGCGGTCGCCTGCGATACGTGATCACTCGCCGCAAAGCGTCAGGCCGACTCCCCCTGCTTCGCGCGGACGCCGGCCTCGATCCGGTCGCCGAGGTCCTTGTCGACGTTGCGCCAGTACTCGAACGCGCGTAGCAGGACCGGTTCGCTCACCCGGTTGAGCAGGTGGCCGACGATGTTGTTCGCCAGCCGTCCGCGCGCTGCATCGTCGAGTACCTCGCGCACCAACGTGCCCGGCTGGCCCCAGTCGTCGTCCTCGGGATGCGGGGTGTACGCGGCACGCACCATGTCGCCGTCGGCATACCAGTGGCCGCCGTCGTCGGTGAGCGCCGGGACGGCCCTCGGGCCGCCGTACGAGTTCGGCGCATACACCGGGTCGGAGACGTTCTGGATCCGCATGACGCCGTCCTTGGAGTAGCTGTGGACGGGCACCCGCGGGGTGTTCACCGGGATCTGCTTGTAGTTCACGCCGAGCCGGGCGCGGTGCGCGTCGGAGTAGCTGAACCCGCGCGCCAGCAGCATCTTGTCCGGCGAGAGGCCGGTGCCGGCGACGAGGTTGTTCGGCTCGAACGCCGCCTGCTCCATCTCGGTGTGGTAGTCGCTCACGTTGCGGTTCAGCGTGAGCCGGCCGACCTCCTGCAGGGGGTAGTCGCCGTGCGGCCACACCTTGGTGAGGTCGAAGGGATTGAACCGATAGGTCTTCGCGTCCTCGAACGGCATGATCTGCATCTTCAGCGTCCAGCTGGGGAAGTCCCCTCCCTGGATGTGCTCGTACAGGTCGCGCTGGTGGTAGTCGGTGTCGATGGCGGCCATCTGGTCGCCCTCGTCCTGGGTGAGGAACTCGATGCCCTGATCGGTCTTGAAGTGGTACTTCACCCAGAACCGCTCGCCGTCGGCGTTGATCCACATGTAGGTGTGGCTGCTGTAGCCGTTCATGTGCCGCCACGTGCGCGGGATGCCGCGATCGCCCATCAGCCAGGTGACCTGGTGCGCCGACTCGGGCGAGAGCGTCCAGAAGTCCCACTGCATGTCGTGATCGCGCAGGTTGTTCGACGCCCGCCGCTTCTGCGAGCGGATGAAGTGCTGGAACTTCATCGGGTCCTTGATGAAGAACACCGGGGTGTTGTTGCCGACGATGTCGAGGTTGCCCTCGCTGGTGTAGAACTTCACCGCGAAACCGCGTGGGTCGCGCCAGGTGTCGGGGCTGCCACGCTCCCCTGCGACCGTGGAGAACCGGATCAGCACGTCCGTCGACGCGCCCGGTCGGAACACTGCGGCCCGGGTGAACGCGCTCAGGTCCTGCGTGACTTCGAAGGTGCCGAAGGCACCACCACCCTTGGCGTGCGGTTGCCGCTCCGGGATGCGCTCACGGTTGAAGTTGGCCATCTGCTCCAGCAGGTAATGATCCTGCAGCAGCACCGGACCGTCCGGCCCGACGCTGAGCGAATGCTCGTCGCTCGCCACCGGGATGCCGGCGTCAGTTGTTGTCGGTGGTGGGTTTTCTGTGGTCACGGCGCTCTCCCTACAGACGCGGTGGGCCGTCACGCCCAACCTGCCACCGCTATCTGGAATGGGTCAAGGAAATCGGACAAATCCTCGAGCGCCGTACAGGCTTGGCACAGCCATCAAGGTGCGCCGGGAAACGGTTGCAAAAATGCAAGGAAGAGGCGGCGGCACGGGAGGGATGTGCCGCTCGCCCCTTCTGGACCGAGTGTAGGGCATCAATTTCATGATCGGTGCAAGTAGTTTTGTCGGTCGTGGCGGACTCTTATTTCCGGCTCGGGGACGAGACACCGAGCACCGGCAGCTACGACGCGGGACCGGCGACGGTGGGCCCGTGGGACCACCGCTACCAGCACGGCGGGCCGCCCACGGCGCTGGCCGTGCTCGCCGCGCAACGGCTGCTGCGTCACGAAACCGAGCGTTCCGATCTGGTCGCGCTGCGCATGGCGGCCGACTTCCTCGGTGCGGTGCCGGTCGCTGAGGTCACGACGTCGGCCCGGGTACTGCGGGCCGGGCGTAGCGCCGCGCTGGTCGAGGTTCGCCTCGCAGCCGCCGGGCGCGATTGCCTGCTCGTGCGGGTGTGGTTCGTCCGTGCCGCGGACACCGAGTCAGTGGCGCAGTTGCCCGTGACGCCACCGGCCATACCGGACGCGCCGCAGCGGCTGGAGCGCTCGTTCGGCTACGGCGAGAGCCTCGACTGGCGCTTCCTCAGTGGCCGGATGAGTCGCCCCGGGCCGGCCGCGGCGTGGGTCCGCGCGCACCTTCCGCTCGTCGTGGGTCAGGAGACGCCGGGGCTTGCTCACGTTGCCCTGATCGCCGACTCGGCGAGCGGCATCTCGTCCGAGCTGGACTGGGCGGCGTGGTCGTTTCAGAACGTCGACCTCGACATTCATCTCGTGCGCCCGGTGGAAGGCGAATGGATCCTGCTGGACGCCGTTACGCAACTCGGTCCGCGGGGTTCGGCGCTCGCCCGCTCGACGCTGTCCGACACCCGGGGTGTCGTTGGCGCGGGGCTGCAGACGCTCGTCGTCGCACCGATGTCTACCGGTCAGTAGATTCGTTGACGTGGCACAGATGCTTGGGTTCCCCAACCCGGTGAACGAGAAGGCGGCGCGCACGGTGGCTGCCGGGGTGCTCATCCTGACCGTGACGACCATCCTGCTTGCAACGCTCGTCGGAACCGGCTGGCTCTGGCTGACTGTGGTGCTGGCGTACGGCTTTGTCGCCCGGGTGCTGGCCGGCCCGCGGTTGAGCCCGCTGGGCCAGGTCGCAGCTCGGGTTGTGGCGCCTCGGCTCGGTGCCGTCAAGTTGGTGCCCGGGCCGCCGAAACGGTTCGCCCAGGCGATGGGCGCGACGATGACGGTCATCGCCGTGGTGCTGCACTTCGGCTTCCACGCCGACATCGCAGCCGTCTCGTTGCTCGGGCTCGTCATCGTCGCCGCGACGCTCGAATCCGTCTTCGCGTTCTGCATCGGCTGCGCCATATTCAACGCGCTGATGCGCGCGGGCGTGATTCCCGAGCGGGTGTGCCTCGAGTGCGCGAACGTCACGCTGCGGGCGCCGCAGGCGGCCTGAACTGGCGCATATCCGCGGTGCGGCACACTGACGAAGTGAGTGCGGCGGCCGAAACCGAGCGACCTGATC
>DATFTS010000561.1:0-1771 GCA_035261645.1 Jatrophihabitans sp.
AACGGGAGTATTCCCACGTGGCTGGGGTATGGGACTGGCCCTACGCCCCCTGGCTGCGGCCGCCAGGCGTACTAGTGAGCACCTACTGCTCTCAAGCGAAGTGGACGTGGACCGCGTCCAGCCCGTAGATCTCGGCCCGTCGAAGCCAGCTCGCCGTTACGCGTCATGACCATCTCGGCCGCGAGCACGTCGATGGACTCGAGCCGGACGCGGCGGTTCGACACTGCGAACATGCCGCTCGAGGCATCAGCACCCAATCCGGCTCTCTCCGCAGGAGCAACGTGCTGTTCCATGAGCCGGAACGAGTTACGCCACAAGCGGAGCGGCGTAGGGTCGGTCGCGGGTGCGGCCCGCTCAAACCGTGGGTATGGGCTGCATGTGGTCCGGGGATGACTACCTTGCGACGCGGCAGGAAGCAGCTCGCGGTGGGCAGGCACCAAAGCCGTCCAATGCGTGCACTTGGCCGTGGCCGCCTCGCGGTCCTTGTCAGCGCTGCGCTCACAGTCGGCGTCGTGACCACCGCGGGACTGGTTTCGAGTGACGCGCCACGTCGTCCGCGTGTCGCTGCGCCGGAAGTCGCCCACGGCCGGACGTCGGTGCCGGCTACCCAGCCCTCGACGCACGCGCCTTCACTGCCGAGCGCTGACGTCTTCAAGACACAGCCCTGGCTGGCGCCGCCGATGGCCGGATCCGTCGGACACCTTCGCCCAGGGTCGCAACCGGCCGTGCTGCCCTCGTCGGTACTGATCGCCGACAAGCTGAACAACCGGCTGATCGTCGTCGATGCGCAGGGACGGGTGCGGTGGCAGTTTCCCAACCCCGGCGACTTGGCGCCTGGGCAGACGTTCCGAGTGCCGGACGACGCGTTCTTCAGTCCGGACGGGCGCTACATCGTCGCGACGCAAGAGGACGACTCGGTCATCTCCGTCGTCGACGTGGCGACCCATCGGATCGTCTACCGATACGGCGTTCCCGGCCGGCCCGGCATGACCGCGAATCGGGTGAGCAATCCGGATGACGCGATGCTGCTGGCCGGCGGCACCATCCTCAGCGCGGACATCAAGAACTGCAGACTGCTGCTGATCACGATGGGCAACCACTGGCCGAAACGCGTCATCGGAACGACGACGAATGCCTGCCTGCATCACCCTCCCGCGCGATGGGGCAGCCCGAACGGAGCCTTTCCGATGGCCGACGGCCACTACCTGGTCACCGAGATCAACGGCGATTGGGTCGACCAGATCGACCTGACCGGCAGGGTCTACTGGTCAACGCATCCGCCGCAGGTGGCCTACCCTTCCGACACCAACCAGATCGGCACCGACCGGTACCTCACCGTCGACTATGCGCAACCGGGGCAGGTGGTGATCTTCAATCGCGCCGGTCGTAGCTTGTGGCGCTTCCAAGGACGTGGCGCAGACGTCCTCAACCACCCCTCGCTCGCGCTGGCGCTGCCCAACGGCGACATCATCCTCAACGACGACTTCAACCACCGCGTCGTCGTCATCGACCCGCGGACGAACCGAATCGTCTGGCAGTACGGTCACACGCGCGCGGCCGGCCGCGGGTCGGGTTACCTCAACAATCCTGACGGCATCGATTTGGTGCCGCCACACTCACTGCTGATGACCCTGTCGAGCAGCCGGGCCGCCCCGTCGTCGGCCCGGTCCGGCCTGGTGCGCGCGGTCTGACCCCAGCGGGCAGCGACTATTCGAAATCGAATATTCCCGCCGTGATCATGCCAACCCGCTCCGGATCGGCGACCGCGTCG
>DATFTS010000562.1:0-3507 GCA_035261645.1 Jatrophihabitans sp.
ATGAAGCCATGCGCGCTACCGACTTCTTGTACGTCGAGTACGTGACCGGCGAGCGCGAGTACTACGACCTGCGACGCGACCCCTCCGAGCTCAACAACCTGGCGCCGAAGCTCTCTGCCGTGCGCTTGCAGGCCCTGCACAAGCAGTTGATCTCGCTGGAGAGGTGTCATGGCGCGGCGGCCTGCCAGCGGGCTGCGGCGCCCGTCGGATAGGCCGGTCGCGTCATCGTGGGCGCGGCGTCCGGTCACTCGCGGATGCTGGTGGTTCGTCAAGCTCCCTGGCGACGGCGGCTGGGGTTGGCGTAGAACCGAGTCATGGAGACCTGGGACGCCATTCGCGCGCGCCGGAACGTGCGGCAATACACCGCTCAACCGATCAACCGGCCGGACCTCGAGCGAATCCTCGAAGCTGGGCGCCGGGCACCATCGTCGGGCAACTGGCAGCCGTGGAACTTTGTCGTCGTTACCGACCGAGATCAACTCGTCGAGCTGTCAAAGGTGTGGGAGGTGGGCGGCAAGCACATCGCCTCGTCAGCGGCAACGATTGCGCTCGTCGGCCAGGCGCCGGAAGACGAGAGGCATCGCGAGTGGATGCTGTACGACTTCGGACAGGCGACGGCGAACATGATGCTCGAAGCGACCGACCTCGGCATCGGGTCAGGGCACTCTGCCGTGATGGACCAGGAGCAGGCGCAGCGCGTGCTGGACTTCCCTGACGGATACCTCTGCGTCTATCTGATCGGCCTCGGGTATCCAGCCGACCGGCCACTGCGCCCCATCCAGAAGCCGAATCGGCGTCCGTTCGAAGAAGTAGTGCACTGGGGCCGCTGGTAGCTGTTCGTCATTTGATCTGCAGGGTCACCTGGTTCGACTGGCCTGCGTCCGTATACACCGAGACGTAGGCGGTCGTGCCGGACGCGACCTGCCAGGGCTCGCCGGGGTTGTCCGGCACTTCGAACGTGATCGCCGTGTCGCTCCAACTGAGCACGTGGAAGGTGGCGCCGTCGAACGGGGCGCCCCAGCTCGCGTTGTTGTTGATGAAGAACACGTAGTCCTTACTGGGATCGGCCTGCGTGGCGCCGAAGTTCGTACCGTGCAGCGTCACATGATCACCAGCGGCGGCACTGGTTGGGTCGATCGACGTGATCACCGGCGGTAGGTTCGACGGCGGCCCCTGGTAGGTCGTAACACTGCCGCGTGACCCGTTCCCGTCGTTGGTGTACGTCGCGGTTGCCCACAGCGTTGCGCTGACGTCGCTGCTGCCGCCGCTCGGCGCGGTCACCGTCCACGTCGCCGTGCCGGAGCCACCGGCGTTCACCGTGCCGACCTGCTCGTCACCCGACGGTGCAATCGTCCAACCATCAGGTCCATGTAGCGACACTGCGAGGTCCGAGACCGATCCCGGGCCGCCGTTGTCGACCTTTGCGGTGACCGTTGTCGTCGCGCCCGGAGCAAGCGTCAGTGGCGTGGCGGGGTCGAGCGAGAGCGCAACGGCCGGCGACTGCGCGCGATCGATGGCGCTTCCACCGCTCTGGCTGATCACGTGCGAGCGTGCCGTAGAAAGCGAGTCCGTCCGGACGTGCAGAGTGGCCGCGCCGGTGTCGTACGACCATGCGCTGTCGGGCAGCGGCTTGCCGTCCACGCTGACCGACTGCGGCGCGCTGACGTCGGCGAGGTCGACGTTGTAGGAGCGCGCTGCCTGCTGGCCCGGGTAGGACCCGCGGTCGGCGCTCACGACGACCGAAGAACGCGAATCGCCTTGCAGGTAGCCGATTCGGGTGTCGGCGTACTGCCCGGAGCGGTAACCCATCCCCTCGCCCGTGTCGGAGTGCAGAACGAAAGTCCCCGAGTCGCCGGCGAAGACCTTCAGTGTCAGGTCGGACGGGCTCGTGTCGACGTGCGACCGGCCGGGTGCCTCGGGCACGATGCCGCCTGCCTTGACGAACACCGGCATGCGGGACAGCGGCACCTGGACGTCGGCGGTCGACGGCCCCTGGTAGGTGGCACCGGTGAAGTAGTCGACCCACCGGCCGGGCGGGAACCACACGTGCTGCGTGGCGATGGCGCCGGGCGTGGTGACCGGCGCGACAAGTACATCCGGCCCGTACAGGTACTCCCCCGTGTCGTCGTACGCCGCCGCCTGGTCCGGGTAGTCGAGATAGAGCGGACGCGTGATCGGCAGCCCGGTTCGATGGGCCTGCCACGCCAGCGAGTAGGTGTAGGGCAACAGCGCCTCGCGCAGGCGCAGCGCATCGGTCGCCGGCTGCTGCCCAGCCCCGTACTGCCACGGCAGGCGGTCGCCGTGGTCGGAGTGCAGGCGCAGGATCGGCGAGAAGGCGCCGAGTTGCACCCACCGGGTGTACAGGTCGTCCGGCAGGTGCTTGCCCTTGAAGCTGCCGATGTCGTTGCTGACGTAGGGCAGCCCGATGCTCGCCTCGGCCGGCGCGAGCTTCGCCGCGTAGTCCAAAGCGGCCCACGTCGGATCGGTGTCGCCGGTGAACGCCACTGTGCTGCGGTGCTCGCCCCACGGTCCGGACGCGGGGGCGCCGCGATAGTCCTCGAAGGAGGCACCGATGCGTGCGAGGTTGAAGCCGCGCTGCGCGCTACTGGTCAGGTCCTGCGCATACAGGCTGTTGATCCAGCTGTCCGGCGTGA
Source organism: Jatrophihabitans sp. (assembly GCA_035261645.1). GTDB lineage: Bacteria > Actinomycetota > Actinomycetes > Mycobacteriales > Jatrophihabitantaceae > Jatrophihabitans. Next base: position 2,655 of record DATFTS010000562.1, read on the forward strand.
GACCGGACATGCCGACATAGCTGTCCGTGCAACACCAGTCGAGCCACCATTGCCGCACGCCTTGCTGCTCGAACGACTGATGCAGGTCGAACCACGCCTTTGCCTGCTGGGGGTTGCTCCAGTCGAAGCGGTAGCAGTCGGGCGAGAAGCACTGTGCCGCGTGCTGCAGCGTGCCACCGGCCGTCGCCTGCGTCTGAGCGAACTTGGGATCGCTGGCATCGATACCGGCGTGCACGTTCAGCGTCACCTTCAGGTGCTGCGCTTTCGCCCAGTCAAGGAATGCTTGCGGATCAGCGAAGAGGTTCGGGTTCCAGTTCCACCCATCCCACTGCTGCGGGGACTTCCAGTCGGTGTCGACGACCAGCGTGTCGAGCGGAACGTCGTGGCTGCGGAAAGCCGGGACGAGATCGTTCTCGTACTGGCTCGTCGTGAACGCGTTGTACTCGGAGAACCAGACACCGAACGCCCACTCGGGCAGCAGGTCCGCCGGCCCGGTCAGCGCCCGCAGGTCACTCAGCGCCTGCTTGTAGTCGTGCCCGTACCCGAAGAAGTAGCCATCCTGATAGGCGCCGTCATGTGCAGGCCGCGGCGTGGCCCAGCCGGCGGGCGTGCGGAGGGCCGTGTAGGTGTCGTCGAGCAGTGTCCAACCCTGCTTGTTCAGAAGACCCGGATGCAGCGTGTATGCGCCGATGTCGGTGCCGGCCTGGTTCGGGTACGCGTCGAGCCCACGAGTCCAGCCGCCGAGCTGCCCGGGCACGTCCGCCGGCGGCGCCGGGGTGGTGCTCGTGGTCGGGTAGGCGTCGCCACTCTGGGTCACCGCGACGCTGTCGAGGTTGACGTTGCATCCGTCGCC
>DATFTS010000563.1:0-2748 GCA_035261645.1 Jatrophihabitans sp.
GGCCGTAGCCGCGTAAAGAGTCGCGCGCGCCCCTGCCGCCGCAGACTGCGTGAAGATCTTCACGAACATCGGTGCGGCGAGGCGCATGAATTGACTCGCGCCCATCCCGTCCCGGTCACCGAAAAGACCGGTGGCCGAGACGCCCGGGTGCGCCGCCGTCGACGTCACCGGCAGCCCGTGTGCGGACAACTCGCGATGCAGCTCGAGTGCGAACAACAGGTTGGCGAGCTTCGAATTCGAGTAGGTCTTCTGGGCGTTGTACGGCTCACCGAGATTGCCCTCGAGGACGGCTTCCGTGCCGTCGTGGTGCGCGATGGACGCGACGGTGACGACACGTGCCGAATCGGCGGCTACAAGTGCGGGCAGCAGCAATCCGGTGAGGACGAAGTGGCCCAGATGGTTCGTGCCGAACTGCCGCTCGAACCCATCGATGGTCACCGCCAATTTCGGCGGCGCCATGACGCCGGCGTTGTTGACCAGCAGATGCAGCGGCCCATCCCAGGCTTCGGCGAACTCACGCACCGATGCCGCAGACGAGAGATCGAGCCTGGCCGCACGCACGACATTCTCGAGCCCCATCGCCGCCGCCGCGGACTTGGCTGCGTCGACGTTGCGGCACGCCATGGTCACCTGTGCGCCGTGCGCCGCCAACTGCTTGGCGGTATGAAACCCGATCCCGGAGTTGGCCCCCGTGACAATCACTCGCTTCCCGGAAAGGTCCGGGAGCTGCGCGGCTGTCCATCCCACAGCTTAGAAACGTACGCGTCAACGGGTCGTACCAACGTTAGCCAGGCACACTAGAGCCCATGCCGGAACTTGCGATCCGCACTCGGGTTTGGCGCAACGGGATCCTCGAAGCGGAGAACTTCCCGTTCGAGCAGGTTTCCGACTACCTGGACGAACCTGACTGTCTCGTGTGGGCGGACCTGCTTTGTCCGGACGAGCACACCATTGCGCAGATCGCCGAAGAACTCAGCCTCGACCCGCACGCCGTCGAGGACTCTCTGAGCCGGCGCGAACGGCCCAAGGCGACCCGGTACGCCACACACCTCTTCCTCACGACGTACGCGATCGCCCAGTCCACCGAGAACTCACCGCATGGCGTACGAATCGGGCGAGTCTCGGCATTTAATACCAAACGGGGCTTTGTGACGGTGCGTCTGGACGACACCCTCGACATGGACGCGGTCGTGGCCCGATGGGACGAGAACTCCGATCTCATCAAGTACGGCACGCGCACACTGATCCACGGTCTGCTCGACGAGATCGTCGACCGGTACTTCGACGCCGTGCAGTCCCTTGACGACCAGGTAGAGGCGATCGAGGACATCCTGTTCGACGAGAACACCAAAGCGGTCCGGCAGGTATCCAAGGCGACGTTCAGCCTCCGGCACACGTTGGTCGACATCCGGCGCGTCATCCTGCCCATGCGCGAGGTGATCGCCACGGTCATGCGGCGCGTCACCAGCGACGACCAGGCGCCGGAACTCATGCCGTACTACGAGGATCTCTACGACCACGCGCTAAGGGCTGCCGAACAGACCGATTCAGTGCGGGACATGATCTCGTCCATCTTCGAGACGAACATGTCGCTGTCGGACAACCGGATGAACACCATCATGAAGAAGCTCACCGGCTGGGCGGCGATCATCGCTGTGCCCACGGCGGTCACCGGCTACTTCGGTCAGAACGTGCCGTACCCCGGCTTCGGGAGGCCCTGGGGCTTCTGGCTGAGCGTCGCCTCGATCGCGCTCATCGCCGGCGCGCTGTACTGGAGCTTCCGGAAGAGGGACTGGCTGTAAGCCTGCCGCCCCGACGAAGCTGTCGCCGCCACCAAGTTGTCCGCGCGTCCGGGCGCTATAACGGCTGGAAGCGCGGACAACTCGCAAGGGAGGCAGTGCCGCAAGGGCGGCGGCGCCGTTACCCGGCCAGCGACGGTAGTTGGCCGGTGAAGCGGTTCGCGGCGGCGAGGCGTTCTTCCGGCACCGGGCTGTAGTCGGTCAGGCGCTGCCGAGTGTGGCGGCCGGGTAGGCCGTCGACGATCTCGTGCAGTTGCGCGACGGTCTTCGCCGAGCCGTGCTGGCTGCCGGCCATTCGGCTGATCGTCTCCTCCATCAGCGTGCCGCCCAGGTCGTTCACGCCGCCGCGCAGCACGTCGCGGCAGCCGTCCACGCCGAGCTTCACCCACGAGCACTGGATGTTGTCGATGCGCCCGTGCAGCAGGATGCGCGCCATGGCGTGTACCACGCGGTTCTCGCGCACCGTCGGCCCAGGACGCGCGACACCGGCAAGGTAGATCGGCGCGTTGGTGTGAATGAACGGCAGCGCGACGAACTCGGTGAAGCCGCCGGTCTGGTCCTGGATGCGCGACAGCGTGCGCAGGTGGCCGAGCCAGTGCGCGGGACTGTCCACGTGGCCGTACATCATCGTGGAACTAGACCGGATACCGAGCGAGTGCGCGGTGGTGACGACGTCGATCCATTCGCGCGCCGGCAGCTTGCCCTTGGTCAGCAGCCAGCGGACGTCGTCGTCGAGAATCTCCGCGGCCGTGCCGGGAATGGTGTCCAGCCCGGCCTCCTTGGCGGCCGCGAGCCAGTCGTGCACTGACAAGCCCGTCCGTGCGGCGCCGTTGACGATCTCCATCGGGCTGAACGCATGCACGTGCATCTGCGGCACGCGTTGCTTGACCGCACGCGCTATGTCGAAGTACGCCGTGCCGGGCAGATCGGGGTGGATGCCACCCTGCAT
>DATFTS010000564.1:0-3875 GCA_035261645.1 Jatrophihabitans sp.
CGCCGGTGGTCAGGCCGTGGAACGCGTGATCGCAGTAGAGGATGCGCTGCCGGCCCGTGGCGCACCGGGCGAACTTGATCGCGGCCTCGACGGCCTCGGCGCCGGAGTTGGTGAAGAACGCCCGATCGATGCCGGCGTGCGCCCGTGCGGTCAGCTGCTCGGCGAGCACGCCCGGCAGCAGCGCGCAGTCCAGCTGCACGAGATTGGGCAGGTCGGCGTCGATCGCGTCGTGCAGAGCGGCCTTGATCGCGGGATGGCTGCGGCCGAGCGCGTACACCCCGAATCCGGAGAGCAGGTCGAGGTAGCGCTCGCCGTCGGCGGTGTAGAGGTAGCAGCCCTCGCCGCGCGTGTAGAACCGGTCGAAGCCGAGGGTCTCGAGCACCCGCGTCAGCTGCGGGTTGAGGTAGCGGGCATGCAGCTTGAAGTTCTCGCCCTGCCGGCCCGTCAAGATCTCGGACAGCTCAAACGCCACGCCAACACGGTATCTCTCCGGCCGCCGAATCCCGCGACTTGTCCGCGCTTCCAGCCGCCAGAGCGGCTGGAAGGGCGGACAACTTCCCAAACCCCGGCGAGTTGTCCGCGCTTCCGGCCGCCAGAGCGGCTGGAAGGGCGGACAACTTCCAATGCGTCGACGGCGTTACGGCAGCACGTGGAAGATGTGCGCCGGGCGGGCGAGCGGGTCGAGGCGGACGTAGTTGCTGTCGCCCCAGCGGTACTCGTCGCCGCTGAGCAGGTCGCGCGCGGTGAATCCGGTGTTCCAGGACAGCCCCAGCGCGTCCATGTCGAGAGTCACGGTCGCCTCGCGCCATTCGTGCGGGTTGACGCTGCAGACCACCAGAACCGTGTCGCCGGTGGCCGCGTCGCGCTTGCTGAACGCGGTGACGTCGGGGTTGTCCACCTGGTGGATGTAGATGTTGCGTAGCTGCTGCAGCGCGGGGTGCTCGCGGCGGATGCGGTTCAGCTTCGCGATGAGCGGTGCAAGGGAGCGTCCATCGGCGATCGCGCCGGTGTAGTCGCGCGGCCGCAGCTGGTACTTCTCCGAGTCGAGGTACTCCTCGCTGCCCGGCCGGACCGCCAGGTGCTCGTACAGCTCGTAGCCCGAGTAAACGCCCCAGGACGGCGACAGCGTCGAGGCGAGGATCGCCCGGATGGCGAAAGCGCCTGGGCCGCCGTGCTGCAGGTATTCGTGCAGGATGTCGGGCGTGTTCACGAAGAAGTTCGGACGCATGTAATGCCCCGCCGCGGCGAGCTCCTGGATGTAGGTCTCGAGCTCTTCCTTCGTGTTGCGCCAGGTGAAGTAGGTGTAGCTCTGGTGGAAGCCGATCTTGGCCAGCTCGTGCATGATCGCCGGACGGGTGAACGCCTCGGCCAGGAAGATCACGTCCGGATCGGTCTTCTTCACCTCGGCGATCAGCCACTGCCAGAAGTTCAGGGGCTTGGTGTGCGGGTTGTCGACGCGGAAGATCGTGACGCCGGCGGCGATCCAGTGCCGCACGATGCGCAGCACCTCGGCGTAGAGCCCCTTCGGGTCGTTGTCGAAGTTGAGCGGGTAGATGTCCTGGTACTTCTTCGGTGGGTTCTCCGCGTACGCGATCGTGCCGTCCGGCTTGGTCGTGAACCACTCCGGATGCTCCGTCACCCAGGGGTGGTCGGGGGCGCACTGCAGCGCCAGATCCAACGCCACCTCGAGGTTCAGCTCGGTGGCCCGCCGGACGAACGCCGCGAAGTCCTGCATCGTGCCGAGCTCGGGGTGGATGGCGTCGTGGCCGCCGTCGCGTGATCCGATGGCCCAGGGCGACCCCACGTCCCAGCTGTTGGCCACAAGCGCGTTGTTCGGGCCCTTGCGGTTGACCTCGCCGATCGGATGGACGGGTGGCAGGTACGCGACGTCGAAGCCGAGCGACGCGACGTAGTCGAGGTGCTCGGTCGCGTCCTTCAGCGTCCCGTGCCGCGCCGGCCGAGCCGGGTGCACCGGGTCGCCGGCGAGCTCGGCGCCGATCGAGCGGGGGAAGAACTCGTACCACGATCCGTAGAGCGCGCGGGGCCGGTCGATCTGCAGCGGGTAACGCGGCGAGGACGTGACGAACTCGCGGATCGGGTACTCGTGCGCGAGCCGTTGCAAGTAGTCGTCGAGCGCGGGGCCGACGCGGTGCGCGACGTCGAGCGAGGTGTCGCGCAGTGATCGGGCGGCTGCGGCGGCGCGTGGGCGCTCGGGCTTGGGCAGCGTGCGCGCTAGCTGGTCGAAGAGCCGGGCACCGGTCTCGAAGTCGTTGACGAGGTCGTCGCTGCCCTGGCCGGCGTCGATCTTGGCGGTGACCGCGTGGTGCCACGTGCCCATCGGGTCGCTCCACGCCTCTACCGCGAACGACCAGTTGCCCGTCCGGTCGGCTACCACGTCGGCCGACCATTGGTCGGTGCCCTCGGCGCCGGGCTCCATCCGGACGACGGACGCCTTCCGGCCGGCGGCGTCGCGCAGGACCACGCTCGCGCCGACCGCGTCGTGCCCCTCTCTGAAAACCGTCGCGCTGACGGTTATCGGCTCGCCGACGACGAAGCTCGCCGGAAACTCCGGGCTCACGGTCGAGCCGACGACGGGCGCCACGTTGGTGATTCCAAACCGTCCAACCACGTCCTGGACGTTACCCACGTCAGAGGCTGTGTCCCAGCCTTGTCCAGAGAGTCCTGGCACCGATGCCGTAAGCCCTTACAGAACTGCTAGCCTCGGTCCGCGTGACGACTCCACGCCGCGGGCCCATTTCCCGCGTCGCTATCCAGGCGGTAATCGAATGAGGGCCCTCCGTCGCCTCACCGTGCGCGCTGCGTTCCCGAAGGAACTGACGGCCCTGGGTGAGATCGTTTCCAACCTGCGCTGGTCGTGGCACGCAGACTCACTCGACCTGCTCCGCTCGGTGGATCCGGACCTGTGGGATGCGTGCGGGCACGACCCCGGGCGCATGCTCGGCGAGGTCAGCGCGGAGCGGTTCGCGCAGCTCGCCAGAGACCGCAAGTTCCTCCGACGCCTCGAGGACATCCGCGAGGAGTTGCACGACTACCTGAGCCACCCGCGCTGGTACCAGAACCGCGATGGGCTGCCGGAGTGCATCGCCTACTTCAGCCCGGAGTTCGGCATCACGGAGGTCCTGCCGCAGTACTCCGGCGGGCTGGGCATCCTCGCCGGGGACCATTTGAAGGCGGCCAGTGACCTGGGCGTGCCGATCATCGGCGTCGGGCTGCTGTACCGCGCGGGCTACTTCCGCCAGTCGCTCTCCCGTGACGGATGGCAGCTCGAGCACTACCCGTCGCTCGACCCCCAGGGCTTGCCGATCAAGGCTCTCGAGAACGCCGACGGCACTCCGGTGCGGGTGGCCATCGCCCTGCCGGAATCACGCACGCTGCGCGCGCAGGTGTGGGTGGCGCAGGTCGGCCGGGTGCCGCTGCTGCTGCTCGACAGTGACATCGAGGAGAACGACGCCGAGGCGCGACAGGTGACCGACCGGCTCTACGGCGGCGGCAAGGAGCACCGGCTGGAGCAGGAACTGCTACTGGGCATCGGCGGCGTGCGCGCCATCCGCGCGTACTGTGCCGCGACGCTGACACCTGCACCCTCGGTATTCCACATGAACGAGGGGCACGCCGGCTTCCTCGGCGTCGAGCGCATCCGCGAGCTGGTCGAGGGGCAGGGCCTCAACTTCGACGAGGCGCTCGCGGCCGTACGGGCCGGAACGGTGTTCACCACGCACACGCCGGTGCCGGCCGGCATCGACCGCTTCGACCGCTCGCTCGTGGCGGCACACCTCACCGGCATGAGCGCCCTGCCGGCCGAGCGAATCCTCGAGCTCGGTGCCGAGGAGGACCCGTCGCTGTTCAACATGGCC
>DATFTS010000565.1:0-6825 GCA_035261645.1 Jatrophihabitans sp.
GAGGTCGTGCTCGTCCTCGAAGATCTCCACCAGCTGGCGCAGCCAGGTCAGCTCCGCCCGCAGCTGCGTCGCTCGAACCCGACTTTCCTCGCCGACGTCCTGGCTGTTCTTCAGGCTGGTCTCCAGCAAGGAGGACAGCAGGATCAGCGTGCCGAGCTGGTGTTGGATGTCGTGTCGCACCCGCCGGCGGTACAGGCCGGCCTGCCGCGCCGTCCGCTCGTCCGGATGGGCAGGCCAAAGGTGCTTGATCGGTGCGCTCGACTCACGCCGAGCGACAGCTTGCGTCGCCATGCGCCCTCCCCCTGGCGCAGGCCAGCCAAACCGGCTGGCATGTCCCCCATTTGACCACCGCTCGGAGAGGGGAAGCACGGATGCTTCTCGAGCGATGTGCTCGCCTATGCCGAAGATGCCAGTCCCTCGTAGTCAGCGAGCAGGTCCGCAACGTTAGCCGAACTCCGGCCAACGCGGAAGTAACAAATCCTGGACTTGCAATTCGCATTTACGGTGCGTAATCACAGCGACGCTGGGTAGCCAAAATCTGCCGTCACTAAACGTACAGGCCAGGCAAAAAAGTCACCGCCGACCGGCGTTTCATCGTTGCACCTGGCGCCCGCCGGGTGTGGACTGTGCGCGTCTGGGGGCCCGGGACACGCAGCGCCTGCCGGGGGCGCTGGTCGCCGGAGCACACGATGCGAAACGTCGTCATCGCAGGTCTCGGGCTCCTCGCGCTCGCCGCTGCCGTGTCCGCCGCGCTGCTGGTTCCCGACCAAGCTGGCCAAGGAGCTCGCCAAGGAGGCAGCCAGCCGCGAACGTTCGGCGCGAACTCCGCCGCCGCACCCAACGCGCGCGGTTACTTCCTCCTCGCGCCGGCCGGCCAGTGGCGCCAACTGCCCGGCGATGCGATGTGTGCGAGCCGGGTGCACCGATCGAGCTGGGAGCCGCGTCCGGACAACACACTGGCCAACCACCGCATGCCGGACGCCGCCGCGGTGCACCGGTCGTTGGCGGCACGCCCCGTTTCGGGAGGCGGCAGCGCCGATCCGCGCTGGGACAGTTGGCTGCTGCACCGAGTGGACGGGCACTACACAGGCACGACTGACGAGATATTCCAGTGGGCGGCGTGCAAGTGGGGAATGTCGGACAACCTGCTGCGCGCCATCGCCGTGCGCGAGTCGACCTGGTACCAGTACGAGACCTATCCATCGGGCCGGCCGGTCGTCGACTGGGGTTCGGGCGACATGATGGCGCCGGGCACGCCCGGCGCGCATGTGTATTGCACCGCCATCGCAAAGTTCGGGCATGACTATCAAAAAGATTTCGGCAGCAATATCTGCCCGCGCACATTTTCAATCGCCGGTGTGATGTCGTGGCAGTCGCCGTCGTGGGGACGCATGCCGGCGAATCAGAACGGCACTTTTCCATTCAGCCGCCGTTCCACTGCTTTAGCGCTCGATTATCTCGGTGCGCAACTGCGCGGATGCTTCAACGGCTGGGAGTACTGGCTGCGCGACTCCGGCCGCTACCGGGCAGGAGACATCTGGGGTTGCGTCGGCGCGTGGTACGCCGGCGACTGGCACAGCTCCGACGCGAACGGATACATCAGTCGCGTCCACACCGAGCTGACGAACCTCACCTGGCTGCGCCGCGGTTGGGCGAGCATCCGCCCGTCCTGCAGCCCCCGCTACGGATGCCCCGGCGGTAGCCACTGATCTCCGGCTGTGCTGCACCACCCGTCAAACCGATGAGTCGATCTAGTGCAGCTTGACGATGCGCCCCTTCCCGCCGCGCGGCTAACTTCCTGCTCGGCTACCGCGGTCGGAGCCCGTCCGCCGGGGAATGAGCGCCAACCGCGATAGCCGCCCAAAGTCCATTGGACTACGGGGTCTGTCGATTACGGGGGGTCGGCGCATGGCCGAACGAAGTGGCGCGCGCGTCGCAGTGGTCGGATGCGGTTACTGGGGGTCGAAGCATGTTCGCGTCCTGCAGGCGACCGACGGCGTGGAACATGTAGCGCTGGTCGATGGCGTCGAAGCGAGACGCACGGGGCTCTTACGCCAGTTTCCGGGCACCTCGTCGTTCAACTCGTTGACGGCGGCGCTGCCGTTCGTGGATGCGGTGGTCATCGCGACGCCGCCGACCACGCACGTGCGATTGGCACTCGAGGCGATCGCTGCCGGCAAGCACGTCCTGGTCGAGAAGCCGCTCGCACCGAGCACTCGGGAAGCCCGCAAGCTCATCGACGCCGCCGAGCAAGCGGGCGTCGTTTTGATGGTGGGCCACACCTTCGAGTACAACCCAGCGGTCTGGAAGTTGCGCGAGCTCGTGCGCAACCGCGTGCTGGGTGAGGTCTACTACATCGATTCGGCACGGTTGAACCTCGGCCTCTACCAGAGCGACGTCAACGTCATCCTCGACCTCGCTCCGCACGACGTGTCGATCATCAACCACGTGCTCGGCGTGCGACCGGTCGCAGTGCAGGCATGGGCAGCTCGGCACGCGCACGCACAGTTCGAGGACGTCGCCTACCTGCGCCTCACCTACGCCGACGAAAGCGTCTCCGCCAACATCCACGTCAGCTGGCTCGACCCATGCAAGGTCCGCCGGGTCACCGCGGTCGGCAGCGCGAAGATGGCCGTCTACGACGACCTCGCCGCCGAAGAGCGCATCCGGATCATCGACAAGGGAGTCTCGCCGAACCTCGGCCACGACCTGACCCAACGCCCGATGTCCTACCGGTACGGCGACATCACCTCCCCGTACGTCAGCTCCGAAGAACCGCTCGCTGTGCAGGACGCCCACTTCGCTGAGTGCATCGCCACGGGAGCGACACCGAACACCGATGGCGCCAACGGGCTCGCGGTCGTCGAAATCCTCGAGGCCGCTCAACTCTCTCTTGCCATGAGTCGACCGATCTGGCTCAACGAGCTGCATGCCAGTGACGAGCTGGGAGCGCTCGCCGACGGCGGTCGGCTCGTCATAGCCGCCCGGCCGTGGCCGCGCGACCTCCCCCCGACGCTCCACGCCGGCAACGGCTGGCGCCGTGGTCACGCGGCCACGGTCACCACCTGAGGACGGGGGACGACAATGCGCGTGCCCTTCATTGACCTGGGACCGATGACACAAGAGGTCCGGAACCAGGTGTCCGCCAGGTGGTCGGCCCTGCTCGACTCGAACCGGTTCGTCGGAGGAGAGGCCGTGGACCGGTTCGAGTCGCAGTGGGCGGAGTACTGCGGCAGCGCGGACGCGATCGGCGTCGCGAACGGCACCGATGCCCTGCAGCTCGCATTGCGTGCGATGGGCATCGGTGAGCGCGACGAGGTGATCGTGCCCGCGAACAGCTTCGTCGCCACCGCTGAAGCGGTCGTCCTCGCCGGCGCAGCGCCGCGCTTCGCCGACGTCGATCCGCGGACGCTGCTGGTGACCGCCGAGACTATCGAGCCGGTGATCACCCGGCGCACACGCGCGATCATCGTCGTGCATCTGTACGGGCAGATGGTCGACATGGACGAGATCTGTGCGCTCGCCGACCGGCTCGGCATTCACGTCATCGAGGACGCAGCCCAGGCGCACGGGGCAACGTGGCGGGAGCGGAAGGCGGGCTCGGTCGGACGCGCCGGATGCTTCAGCTTCTACCCGGGCAAGAACCTGGGCGCGTTCGGTGACGCAGGCGCGGTCGTGACCTCGGATGTGCAGCTCGCGGCCAGTATTCGCTCGCTCCGCGATCACGGCCGCGCCGCCGGCTCTCATTACGAGCACGCGGTGATCGGCACGAACAGCCGCCTCGATGCGATGCAGGCCGTCGTGTTGAGCGCGAAGCTCGAGCACCTGGACCGCTGGAACCTTGCCCGGCGCGCGATCATGGCGCGCTACCGCACCGCCACGGACGGCACCGCGGTGCAACTCGTCGCGGAGTCGCCGCACGGACGCGGGGTGCACCATCTCGCGGTCGCGCGGACGCCGCGCCGGGCCGAGGTGCGGCACTGGCTCGATTCGTGGGGGATCGAAACCGGCATCCACTACCCGACGCCCATTCATTGCTTCGGCGCGTACCAGCGATTCACCGACGGGCCGCTTCCGGTCGCCGAACGCGCGGCCGGCGAAATCCTGTCGCTGCCGCTGTGGCCTCAGATGAGCGACGACCAAGTCGGGCGCGTGGCCCAGGCGCTCGAACTCGTCCGTGAACTGCTCCAGTCCCGCGAGGCCATCCATGCCTGACCTGCTGATCCGCGAAGGAATGCACGCCGACGCCTCGGCAGTGGTCGGCTACCCGCCATCGCGGGCGTGCGACGACGGGCTGAGCATCGGTCTGGACGCGCGGATCCGCAGCGGTTCGACCATCTATCTCGGCTCGCGGATCGGCGGGCGGTTCCAGACTGGCCACAACGTCGTCGTGCGCGAGGAGTGCACCATCGGCGACGACGTGTCCATCTGGAGCAACACGGTCATCGATTACGGCTGCCGCATCGGCGACCGCGTCAAGATCCACTCCAACTGCTACGTGGCGCAGTACACCGAAATCGCTGACGACGCCTTCCTCGCGCCCGGCGTCTGCGTCGCAAACGATCTCTACCCCGGTCGCGCCGCCTCCGCCGAACTGATGTCGGGCCCGTACATCGGCGCCGGCGCGCAGATCGGCGTCAACGTGACACTGCTGCCGTTCGTGCGGATCGGCGAGGGCAGCCTCATCGGCGCGGGCGCGGTCGTCGTCTCCGACATCCCGGCCGGCTGCGTCGCGTTCGGCAGCCCGGCCGTCGTGCGCGGTCGCGTGGACGAGTTACGCGCGATAGAGCGACGGGTCGAGCCCGTGCCCGGGTCGGCAAGCCGCTACCGGCGGGTGCGCCCGCGCGCTGTGGCACGCCTGCGGAGTGTGTGCGATGACGACTGACGTCGGCACTCGGCAGCGCGCGGCTACGTCGACGATGAGCGGCGAGGCGGGTGCGCATCGCCGCGCCCCTGCACGTCGGCTGGGCAAGCGGCTGTTCGACATCGCGGTGGCCGCAGTGATCATGTGCGCGCTGCTCCCGGTGTTCGTAGTGGTGTCCCTGCTGGTAGTGCTGACCAGCCGCGGCGGCGCGATCTACCGGCAGGAGCGGATCGGCCGCGGCGGGGTGCCGTTCGTCATGTTCAAGTTCCGCACGATGCGCGCCGGCTGCAGCGATGCGCTGCACCGCGAATACGTGGTGCGCCTGCTCACTGACGACACGCCTCCGGTCGGCGGCGCCAATGGCATGTACAAGCTCGAGGCTGATCCACGCGTCACTGGCGTGGGGCGCATCCTGCGGCGCACCAGCTTGGATGAGCTGCCGCAGTTGTGGAATGTGCTCACCGGTGACATGTCGCTCGTCGGACCGCGACCGGCGTTGCCGTGGGAAGCCGAGATGTTCAGCGCCACCCACCGGGAGCGGTTCCGCGTGCCGCCCGGGCTCACCGGGCTCTGGCAGGTGAGTGGCCGGAGCAAGATCGCGATGCGGGACGGGCTCGACCTCGACGTCGAGTACGTGCGCCGGCAGAGCTTCCGGCTCGACCTGGTGATCCTGTTGAAGACAGTGCCGGCCGTGATCGCCGCAGTGGGCGCCCCGTGACTTTAACGATCAAAGAAGATGTCGCAGGCGTCGATAGCACGGCCACCAGCGATTCCCTCGCGGTTGCCGGCTGGACGCTGGTCAGTCGCGTCACGGGCGTGGTGAAGATCGCGGTTATCGGCGCGGTGCTGGGCCCGACCTTCTTCGGCAACGCGTACCAGTTCACCAACTCACTGCCGAACCTGCTGTACTTCGGACTGCTCGCGGGATCGCTGTTCTCGTCACTGCTCGTGCCGCAGCTCGTGCCTCATCACGACCGCGGCGATCACGCCGCCGCGGCGCGCATATCGGGCGGATTCCTCGGCATCACCATGCTCGCGATGACCGTCGTGATGGTCCCGGCGATCCTGCTCGGCCCCATCGCCCTGCGCCTGGCCGGCAGCGCGGGTGGCGGCGACGCGGCCGCGCAGGAGACCGTCGGCCGCTACCTGATCCTGATGTTCGTCCCGCAGATCTTCCTGTACGGCATCGTCGGCACGGCGACCGCGGTGATGAACGCCCGCCGCAGGTTCGCGCTCGCCTCCGCGGCGCCGGCGATGGAGAACCTCGGGACCATCGCCGTGCTGGCCATCTGCGCGGTCGTGTACGGAACGCGCGCCGACGTCGGATCGGTGCCGACCGACGAGTTGCTGCTTTTGGGGCTGGGCACCACCGCAGCCGTTGCCCTGCATGCGGCAACGCAATGGTGGGGCGCCTGGCGGGTCGGCGTCGTGCTGCGACCGCGTGCCGGTTGGCGCGACGCGGAGGTGCGCGCCGTCGTGCGACGCGCGCTGCCGTCGATGGCGCAGGCGGGGCTGATGGCGGCGCAGGTGGTGAGCCTGCTGGTGCTGGCCAACCGCGTGCCCGGCGGTGTCGTCGCGTTCCAGATCGCGTTGAACTTCTACTTCCTGGCCATCGCGCTCGGCGCCACCCCGGTGGCCCTGTCGTTGCTGCCACGCCTCACCCAGATGCATGTGAGCGGCGCCACCGAGCGGTTCCGCGACACGCTCGTGAACGGCTGGGCGCTGGCACTGTTCTTCACCCTGCCCGCGGCCGCGGCCTATGCGGCGCTGTCCCTGCCTCTCGCGCGTGCCGTCTCGTTCGGGCGGATGGGAACGCCGGACGGAATCGCGCTGGTCGCCGGCGCGCTTGCTGCGCTCGCCGTCGCGGTGATCGGGCAGACCGCATTCCTGATCGCGACCTACGCCGCGTATGCGCGCAAGGACACCCGCTCGCCGTTGCGGTCGATGGTCCTGCAGGCGGT
>DATFTS010000566.1:0-2350 GCA_035261645.1 Jatrophihabitans sp.
GCCGTGCCGTATCCGGAGAAGATCCTCGCCGACGACGAGCAGGTGGTCGAGCGGCTGCACCCACACTGGATCACGCTCGTTCCCGCGACGTTCTGGTTCCTCGTCATCTGCGCGCTGGCCGGGCTGGGCATCGGCTTCGCACCCAGCCACGGAACCACGCGAACGGCCGTGATCGTGGCGGTGATCGTCCTCGGCTTCGTCTTGTTGTGCTGGCTGTCGTTCGGCCCGTGGATCAGATGGCGCACGACCCACTACATCTTCACGACGCACCGGGTCTTGATCCGGCGCGGCGTGCTTCGCCACACCGGCCGCGACATCTCGCTGCAGCGCATCAACGACGTCGGTTTCACCCAGTCGCTGTGGGACCGCATGGTGCGCGCCGGCACGCTGACGATCGAATCGGCCGGCGAGCACGGCCAGGAGGAGCTGTCCGACGTGCCCCGGTCCGATCAGATGCAGCAGGCGCTGAACCGGCTGATCGAGCAGGACGGCGACCGGCGGGCCCGGCAGGCGTACGGCGGACAGGGCTACGCGGGCGGGTATCCCCCCCAAGGACCGCCGCAGGCCCAGTACCCGCAGCAGCCGCCTTACCCGCCCACGCAGCAGTACCCGCCACAGGGCTGAGCCCAGCCTGAGCCCAGCCCTCGTCAGGGTCAGGCGGCTCCTGAGGACAGATCGACGCCGCAGCTGCGCTTGGCATCCGCCGCCACCACGCGCGCTGCCTCCTGCACAGCTGCAGCGTCGATCCCCTTCACCTTCGCCAGATCGCCACCAGATCCGACGAGGGCGAGCACCGCGGGCCCCAGGACGCGCCACGGCCCGGCAGCCGTGGGCGGCGCAACCGCCCGCAACTCGGCCACGAAGGCACGAGTTGAGGCAAGGAGCGCGGGGTCGTTCGCGGTGACGTTCGGCAAGATGCTGCGCCCGGCCGAAATCGTCTGGCGCAGCATGTCGCAGTACTGCGTCTGCGACGTGTGGAGCTTTCCGGCGAGGGCCTCCGGATCCTTGGGGTCGATCGTCGAGCCGGCTTGTGCGGCGGTGGTCGACCACCACCTGACGGCGACCAGGGCGGACGCAGGCGAGCCGGGCACCGGCGTGGGCGCCGGCGCAGGCGTCCCGCTGCATGCGGCAGCCGTGGCTGCGAGGGCGAGGGCTGCGCAGGCCACCCTGACCCGATTCCAGATCGACATCAGGGCGTAGCTGTCGAGGTTGCGGCTGCGGCCGGGAGATTGGGCGAGACGAACGCCTGCATCGTGAGCGAGAGCGTCGCCTGGCCGGTGCCGTGGTTAGCACCGGTGGTCGAGGCGTCGTTCTCTGCGATGTTGGTTATCAGCACTGCGCGTGGTTGGACGTTCTGCAGTTGGTCGAGGAACTTGTCCAACGCCGTCGGCGACCCGGTCACCGTCGCGGTGATCGCCATCGAGTACACGGCCGGGGCGGTGATCGCGTTGGAAGTCGCAGTGGACGTGGCTGCGGCGGTGGCTGTGGAGGTCGGGCTCGCGACCGATGTCGGTTGGGCCGGCGCTGCCGTCACCGGTGCCGGCGGTCCGACCGTCAAGGCGGTGACGTCCGTGAGGGTCGCGCTGCCGAGGGACTGCAGGGTGCGCAGGAAGTCCGGGATCCCACTCTCGGCCGGCAGTGCCAGCCGTGCTTGCGCGAGCTCCGCCTGGTACTTCGCGAGGTTCTTGCTCTGTTCCTGCAACGCGTTGATGCGCGCCTGCAAGGCCGCATTCTTCTGGTTGGCGTCGCTCACCTGCGCGTTGACCGAACTCGTGCTTGATCGCTGCGGACTGATGAAGAAGAAGTACCCGATCAGGCACATGACGAACGCGATGAGCCCGCCGGCGATCTTCCACAGCCGCTCCTTCTGCGAACGCGGAACGGCCGGGTCGCCCTTCGAGAGCTTGGGAAGCGTCAGCTTCGTTTGCATTGAGACGGCCATGTCAGTGGCCTCCAGTGGTCGAGGTGGCTGCTGTCGAGGCCGGGCTGTAGCGCCCGCCGAAGGCGTCGGAGGTGAGTACTGCGCTGATGATGAAAGTGACCGGGTGCGTGCTCGCCTGGACGCTGGAGATCAGCGGTGAGGACAGGCCCTTCACCCCGGCGAGCCGGTCGGCGTACGCGGCCACCGTCCGCTTGTCCGGCGCATTCCCGGTGAGTGTGATCGTGCCGACGCCCAACGGCAGCCCGGCGACGCTCGCGGTCGTGCCGCCGGGGGTGACGGTCCCCGTCACAGCGGTGAGCGTGACGCCGGCTGGCTCAGTGGCGCGCAGCGCCACCAGCATCGTCTTCCACTGCAGGTCGCGGCTCATCATCGTGTGCAGCTGGGTCTGGACGGAGGTGATCTGCTCCT
>DATFTS010000567.1:0-4279 GCA_035261645.1 Jatrophihabitans sp.
ACGCACCGCCGAACTGCACCATCGCAGGCGCCGCGCCCGCGCAGACACTGCACTGCACCGCGGTCGATCTCGGCCCGGGTGGCTCGGAGTCGGTGCACATCATCAGCGCCACCGTCTTCGACAGCTGTGCGACGTACACCAACACGGCGTCGGTGAGTGGCTCGAACGTCCTCCCGACCGAGGACACGGCCAGCACGACCGTGCAGTGCTCGTCCCTGACGTTCACGAAGCAGGCGGACAGCTCGACCGTCGACGCCGGAGCACAGATCGGCTTCACGATCAGCGCCGTCAACGGCGGCCCAGGGGTCGCCAAGAGCGTCACGATCGACGACCCGCTGCCAGCCGGGTCCGGCGTCAGCTGGACGATCGGCACCGCCCCGCTGAACTGCACAATCACCGGAACCGCGCCGGCACAGACGCTGCACTGCACGGCGGTGAACCTCGCAGCGAACGCGAGCGAGGTCGTGCACCTGGTGAGCTCGACCGGTTTCGCGAGCTGCGCCACGTACAACAACACCGCGACGCTCACGGTGACGAACGCCCCGGTGCCGAAGCCGGCGAGCGCAAGCATCACGGTCGAGTGCGCGTCGCTGACGCTCACCAAGACGGCCGACGATGAGACGGTCGATGCCGGTGCGCAGATCGGGTTCGTGGTCAAGGTCGTGAACAGCGACGCGGCCGGAACCGGCACCGCGCACGGCGTCACGCTTGACGACCCGCTGCCAGGTGGCGCTGGGATCGACTGGTCGATCGCGTCGGGTCCGCAGAACTGCTCGATCACTGGCACCGCGCCGACGCAGACGCTGCAGTGCACCGCCACGGACGTCGGTCCGAACGGCTCACTGACGATCCACGTCATCAGCGCGACGTCGTTCGCCAGCTGCGCGCAGTTGCAGAACACCGTCGACCTGACCGCGTCCAACTACCCGTCGCTGAGCAAGAGCGCGACGACGACCGTCCGGTGTGCGTCCTTGACGTTCACGAAGACCGCCGACGACCCGACGGTGAACGCCGGCCAGCAGATCGGCTTCACCGTGTCGGTCACCAACAGCTCGGCGAGCGGGACCGGTACGGCGCACGACGTGGCGATCGACGACCCGCTGCCCGGCGGCAACGGCGTCGACTGGTCGATCCAGGGCGGTGCGCAGAACTGCTCGATCACCGGCAGCGCGCCGAACCAGGCCCTCGTCTGCACCAAGGTCGATCTCGGGCCGGGCGAGTCGTTCTCGGCGCACGTCGTGAGTGCGACCGCATTCGCCAGCTGTGGCACGTACTCGAACACCGCGAGCCTGTCGGCGGCCAACTACCCGGCCGCGGACAAGAGCGCATCGACCGTCGTGCAGTGCCCGGACGTCTCGATCGTCAAAACCGCGGATGCGAAGACCGTCAACGCGGGAGAGCAGATCGGCTTCACGATCACTGCCGCCAACGGCAACACTGCGGGCACCGGCACCGCGACCGGTGTCGTGATCGACGACCCGCTGCCGTCCGGCACCGGCGTCGACTGGTCGATCGAGGGCGGCGGCTCGCCGTTCTGCTCGATCCAGTCGAGCAGCGGCACGCAGACCCTGCACTGCATCCCGATCAACCTCGCGCCGGGTGACACCGAATCGGTGCATGTCGTCAGCGACACCGCATTTGCGAGCTGCGCGGTGCTGACCAACGTCGCGACGTTGACCGGCGCCAACTTCCCGCAGCAACAATCCAGCGCTGACACGACTGTGCAGTGCCCGTCTCTGACGCTGACCAAGGAGGCGGACGCCGCCACGGTCGACGCCGGGGAACAGATCGGGTTCACAGTCACGGCGAGCAACGACGGTCCCGGCACGGCGAAGGGCGTCCAGATCGATGACGCGCTGCCGTCCGGCAGCGGCGTGAGCTGGGCGATCGACGCGGGTCCGGACAACTGCTCCATCGTCGCGGACGCCGGCAGCCAGACGCTGCACTGCGCCGCGGAAGACCTGGAGTCGGGCCACAAGACGGTCGTGCACGTCTTCAGCAACACGGTGTTCGACAGCTGCGGCACGTACGACAACACCGCGACGCTGACCGCTGACAACGCGCCATCGCCGGATCCGGCCAACGCCAGCACGACGGTCGAGTGTGCGGCGCTGACGTTCACCAAGGCGGCGGACGCCGCCACGGTTGACGCCGGTGACCAGATCGGCTTCACGGTCGACGTGAGCAACAGCGACGCCGCCGGTACCGGCACCGCGCACGGGGTGACGATCGACGACCCGCTGCCGAGCGGAACCGGTCTCGACTGGTCCATCGAGTCCGGCCCGGCGAACTGCTCGATCGAGAGCAGTGGCGCAGCGCAGACGCTGGTCTGCACGTCGTTCGATCTGGCGCATGGTGCGGGCCGCACCGTTCACGTGGTGAGCGGGACGGCGTTCGCGAGCTGCGCGACGTACAACAACACGGCGACGCTGAGCGCGACGAACTACCCGACGACCGACAGCAACGAGGCGACGACCCAGGTCGAGTGCGCGGCGCTGACGTTCACCAAGCAGGCTGACAAGCCGACGGTGAACGCCGGTGACCAGATCGGCTTCACGCTCGACGTGAGCAACAGCAACGCCGCCGGCACCGGCACCGCGCACGGAGTGACGATCGACGACCCGCTGCCGAGCGGAACCGGTATCGACTGGTCGATCAAGTCGGGGCCGGAGAACTGCTCGATCACCGGCACCGCTCCCACTCAGGAGCTGGTGTGCACCGCAGTCGACCTGCTCCTGGGCGAGGGGTACTCGGTGGACGTCGTCAGCGCGACGTCGTCTGCGAGCTGCGCGACGTATGACAACACCGCCACCCTCGACGCAACCAACTACGCGTCGCTCGTGCGGCAGGCGTCCACCACCGTGCAGTGCCCGGACGTCTCGCTGGTGAAGAGCGCCGACACCTCGACGGTGACTGCCGGTCAGCCGATCGGCTTCACGGTCACCGCGAGCAACAGCGACGCGGCCGGTACCGGCGCGGCGGCGGGCGTGGTGATCAACGACCCGTTGCCGGGTGGCGGCGGCGTCGACTGGTCGATCGAGTCCGGTCCGCAGAACTGTTCGATCACGGGCAGCGCGCCGACGCAGACGCTGGTCTGCACCGCAACCGGGTTGGCATCCGGCGGGGGCGAGTCCGTCCATGTCGTGAGCGACACCGCGACGGCCAGCTGCGGCACGTACGACAACACCGCGACGCTGACCCTCGACAACGGCACCGCTCCGGAACCCGCATCGGCGAGCGTCACGGTGCAGTGCCCGGCGCTGGTGTTCACGAAGACGGCCGACAGCGCCAGCGTGCAAGAGGGCAGCCAGATCGGCTTCCTGCTCACGGTCGCGAACTCGGGGCCCGGAGCGGCGCTGGGCGTGACGATCACCGACCCGTTGCCGAAGGGTGCGGGCGTCTCGTGGTCGATCGACTCCGGCGCCAGCTCGGCGACCGGCTGCGCGATCACCGACGGGCCGGACGGTCAGGTGCTGAACTGCGCCATAGGTGACCTCGCCGGTGGGGCCTCCGCGACGGTGCACGTCGTCAGCGCCACGACGATCGACAGCTGCGCCACGTACCCGAACGCCGCGTCGCTGACGGCGGCCAACGGCGCCGAGCTCGTCGCACATGCGTCGACCAAGGTCACCGACTGCTTGGGCATCGAGCCCACCTCGGCCGGACCGCCGTCCTCGCACGGCACCGGGCCGGTGGCGGTCACGGGCGCCGGACCGATCGGGCCGGAGCTCGGGCTTGTCGGCCTGCTCATCGGCGCAGGGCTGCTGCTGATCCTGGTCGGCCGCCGCCGGCACAATGGTCGGCACAGCTGAGGGATGAGCAGCGCAGAAACGAACAGCTAGGGATTAGCTGAAACGTCGCGTGCGGCTCTGTTTCGTCGTGTCGATTTCGTCGTGTCGATCAAAGGTGACGCGTAATCGACGGGAGCCGGGGCGTCTGGATCGACAGACCTGTTTTGGTCGCGGTGAAAGGCGCATCGACGGGGAGTGGGCGGCTCGCTATATCTGTCGGGCTGCCGTTTGAGCCGCGGCTTGCCTGCCGGTGAGTCAGGCGGGCGGCTGGCTGTGTCTGTGGGCTTGCTCGCTCCGGCCAAATCGGTTGTCCACAGACGTCGGTTGTCGGTTGTCTGGTGTCTGATCGTTCGGTAGAATCGAACCTATGAGCGATGCAGTGGTGCGGGCGTACGCCGGCCTGCCGCGCGACATGCGGGTCGGCATGCTGGCCGGGCTGCAGCGGCTGCGCGCGATCCTGGACGCCGAGGAGGCGCGGCTGCTGGCGG